>NZ_DBNHEF010000026.1:0-51656 GCF_057138825.1 Candidatus Defluviilinea gracilis | reverse complement strand
GGCTCCAATACGCTCCATGCCGGTATCGAATTTCAAATGAGTTTTGACGCGCCTGCCCGAAGTTCGAGAGAAGTCTTCCGCGGCGGAAAGCAAAGCAATGGAAGAGCCAGTCAGCGTCAGATCGTATTCGGCAAACAAGGGAAGTTGTTCCGCAAACGCCCCGCCCGCGACCAGAATCGGCTTTTTGATTCCCAACGCGCGAAGGTGGATTCCCTCCTCCGCGATCGCAACGCCGAAATAATCCACAAAGGGTTCGATGAACGGCGCGACGCCATCCACACCGTGCCCATAGGCGTTGGCTTTCACCATCGGCATCACCTTTGCGGGGGCAACCCGCGCGCGGATCGCTTCGATGTTCTTTTTCAGTTGAGTGAGATTTACTTCAAGGAAGGTAGGTCGCATGATTCGATTTACGATTTACGATTTACGATTTACGATTGGCGATTTACGATTGGCGATTTACGATTGGCGGATTGCGCCAGTGATATTCAACATCAGGCTCGCTTTCGGGCGGCGGGCTTGTTCCAAACTTCTCGGCGATAAACCCGTGTTTTTCGTAAAACGCGCGGGCATTCCGATTGACCTGCAACGTGTAAAGCCAAAGATGCGCAGGCGAGATCTTTCGCGCATGTTCGAGCAACGCTTCGCCAATTCCCTGCCGCCAAAAATCAGGGCGGACGTATAACTGGTCGATAAACTCGTTTTCCATTGCCATAAACGCCGCAATACGACCGTCCGTCACAGCAACCCAAACTTTGTTCGTAGCCAGTATTCGATTTTGAAAATAATCGCGGTCTTCGAAGAAGAAATGACCTTTCTCGCGCTGAAGATCGGGCAACGATTTTTCACGAGAAACACGCCACAAGATCGTCACCGAATCAAAATCAGCGTCGATGTATTCACGGATCGTCAAATTCTCAATCATTCGATACACCTTGCCTGCTAAAAATGAATTGAGCCAAATGGCTGGCACCGCCCATTTGGCTCAACATCAAACCGAACGAGATGGCTTAGTAATCGCGCCGGCGCTCGCGGTTACGGTCGCCGCCGCGGAAACCGCCGGGACGTTCCTCGCGCGGACGGGCAATGTTCACGGTCATCGCGCGGCCATTGAAATCTTTGCCATGGAACATGGAGATGGCGTTCTGGGCTTCGTCAGCCGAATTCATCTCCACAAAGCCAAAGCCCTTGGAACGTCCGCTGGCGCGGTCACGGATGACCTGCGCCGACTTCACCGTGCCCGCCTGCGCGAACAGGTCCTGCAAATCCGCATCGCCTGTGTTGAACGGCAGATTACCGACATACAATTTTGCTTCCATGCTATTCTCCTGAGTGTGGGCTTCGACGGTGAAGCAACCGCCGAAGCGAGACGGAACGATAGTGCATGACGTAGTGATCACAGACACCCAGGTGCCAGGAAGCGAGTTTCCCTCTGATTGTCGGACCGCCATTTCTCATGCAACGACCTCTAAATTTTAGCACAATCTGGATTTGACGGACTACGAATTCATCGACCAAAATCTCAGCCACTTCCCGTTCTCGCGCAGGGAAAACTGGTTCGCCACCTGCAACTGGTCCAACCGTGACGAGGCGTCTCCGCCAAGCGCGTTCGCAATCCGCGCATCGCCAACTCGCCCAAAAATACGGGTGCGAAAAATGGGAATCCACGAAATGACTCTTCCATAGCGTGGCGCGGTCATAGTGAGGAAAGCCCAAACCTGGCGAGACGCCCCATGCGCGAGGAGCCAGCGCAAGTTTTGCAGGGAGTCGAAGTCGAATCCTGCCACTGCCTCGAGATCGTCGATCAGCAAAAGCACGGATTGTTTATTGCTTGTGTTCGCGCGCGCCCATGCGGCAAGTGAAAGCAACAACTCCGGCGCGCCATCTTCATGAGCCGAGAAAATCGCCACGCGATACGGCGAAATCCTCTCGTCTTCCCACTCATTAAGATGCGTCGTGATCACTCCGAACTGAACCTCTGATGGTTCATGAGTCAACGACAGCGCGCGGACAATGTTTTTCAAGAATGCGGTCTTCCCCGAACCGGCGTCGCCGGCGATGAGGATCGGTCCCACCGCGGGATCGCGCATGTTCAACAACACCGGCAAGCCGTCTGAAGCCATGCCGAGGAATAATGCTTCGCGCGGTAGAGGACCAATTTGGGCGAGAATCTGGTCGAGGGTGGGCAAAGCAGGCAGAGGCGCGGGATGAGGCGCAGCGGCTTCCGCTTTGAGTTCCATCCGCGCATCCAACAGCTGTGCGTAACGATGATTGTCGTGGGTCATGGCAAGCTCCTTTAGAACTTATGTTCTATTTTAATCGCCATGAATTTCTCGTCAAGGTTTTGAAACTTAAAGTTTGAATCAAAAAAGCGGACGCGGATTGCGCCCGCTTTTCGCATGGATCGACCTATCCAATCGCGCCCGAAACGGTTCCACTCGCAAGGGCGCCATGAGCGCGGTTAGATCTTCCCCGCCACATAATCCAGCACATCGATCTTGGTGAGGATCCCAAGCGGGCGGCTGTTATCGATGACAATGAGAGCCAGCCCAACTTTCAACGATGGCATCGCTTCTTCGAGCGACGTCTCTGAGGGAAAAACTGCGCCAGCGTGTTGCACAAGCGGATCGATCGCCTCATCCTGTGTATGCTCGTGTTTATCGAGCATGTGATTGAGCAAATCCACTTCTTCGATCAAGCCGACAAGCGTTCCATCCGCGCCGACGACAGGCATTTGTGAAATCCCATGCTGGTGCATGATGGCGACAACCTTGCGAATTGAATCGCCGATCGTGGCGGTGTACAAAACTTTGTCGGGTTTGGCAATGAGCAGATCGCCCAGCGTCGTTTCGCCGAATTCCATCGAGAGGAAACCGAACTCGCGCATCCACTTGTCGTCGTAAAATTTTGAAAGGTAACGCGAGCCCGAATCCGGGAGAAGCACAACCGGCAAACGAGCTCCTCTTAACTTACGACAATATTTGATCGCGCCAGCCAGCGCCGACCCAGACGAGCCGCCTGCAAAGATTCCTTCCTGTCTCACCAGTTGACGCGCCCACAAAAACGATTCGCGGTCGCCCGCGCGTTCGATGGCATCTACAACCGAAAGATCGAGCGCGGTTGGAAGAAAGTCCTCGCCAATCCCCTCCACTTTGTATGTTTTGGGATACGCGCCATCGGGAATCGTTCCTTTGTTTTGCCAAATCTCTGTGAGGATCGAGCCTTCGATGTCCACGCCCACGATTTGGATCTTCGGATTCTTCGACTTGAGAAAACGCCCGACACCTGTGATCGTTCCGCCGGTCCCCATGCCGATGATGACATCGGTCACACGCCCATCGGTCTGATCCCACAACTCGGGACCGGTTGTCAGTTCGTGCGTCTTTGGGTTATCGGGGTTGTGATATTGGTTGGCAAGGATCGCGTTCGGCGTTTCGCGGACGAATCGCTTTGCCACTTCATAATACGAGCGCGGATCGTCCGGCGCAACCGCTGTCGGTGTGATGACCACCTTCGCGCCATACGCGCGTAACAACAAAATTTTTTCGTTGCTCATTTTATCCGGCATGACGAAGATGGTTTTATAGCCCTTCAACGCCGCCGCAATGGCAAGACCCACGCCTGTGTTTCCCGATGTCGCCTCAACGATTGTCCCGCCCGGTTTGATCTCTCCGCGCTTTTCAGCCTGTTCGATGATGAACGCCCCAACCCGGTCTTTGACCGAACCGCCTGGGTTCATCCATTCCAATTTTGCATACAACGGAACCGGTAAATCTCTGGCTATCCTCCCTAATCGTACAAGCGGGGTGTTCCCCATCGCGCCTAGGATATTGTCATAGACTCGTTTTTCCTTTGAGACGGGTAATGCCATTCTCGCTCCTTCGTTGGGATGCTGGTATTTTACCAGTTTCGTTTAGAAACAAAATCACACTTGACAGAACATCGCCAGTAAACCATAATGGTTCCAAAATGGAACCGCGAGGCAAAAATGGTCACTGTGACAATCAAAAATATTCCAGAAGCCGTTTATGACATGATCAGAAATCAGGCAAAGACCAATCATCGCAGCATCAACGGAGAAATCCTGTCCATTCTTGAGCAGGCAATTTCCATTCCGCCGCTTGATATTCAAGAAACCTTGAAACGCGCCCGAAAGGTGCGCGAACTCACCGCCCAATACAAAATTACGGCAGATGAAATTGAAAAATTGATCAACGAGGGCAGGGAATGATCGTTGCGGACACGAACTTGATCGTGTATCTCTTTATTACGGGCGACCAAACACCTTTAGCGCAAGATGTTTTAGCAAAAGACCCTCATTGGATCGTTCCGCCTTTGTGGCAAAGCGAATTCCGAAATGTTCTTGCGGGGTACATTCGCCGGGGCATGGAATTATCTCAAGCGCAAGAAATTATGAGGGATGCTTTGTTGACATTAGAAAACCGGCAGGTGGCGCCTTCGTCTGAAAAGGTGTTTGAACTGGTTTCAAAAAGCGACTGCACCGCTTATGACTGCGAGTTCATTGCCCTAGCCCAGCAACTTAATATATTGCTCGTAACATCGGACAAGCAATTATTACAACGATTTCCAGGTTCAGCGATTGCATTAAAAGAGTTTATAAAGTAAGCACATATCTCTAATAGACCTTTTTCAAAGGTGGAAATGTTTGCTCCGAAAGCGGATGTTCTCTAACGTCCGCGTGCACGTCACTCGGATTTAATAGAATTTTGAGAAACAACTCAAACCGATCTAATGACTGGGGAAATCCATCTTCACCTATGAGGCGCAGCTGTGAAATGAACATTGCTAATTAGAGTTTCGCTTTGCGCAATGCAATTTTCGCTATCCACATAACCCGGATAAATAATAAACATCAACCCTTGCGACAGTTGATCGTTTCCTGCAGAAGTGGCATCGAACTGCTCATAAAGAATATAGAAGATAAGATCAGGATCACCTGATAACCGAGAGTAATATTGAAAATCACCTAAAACTTTGGATTCGACGATATACCTAGAATATGGGTCAGATAGCGTTTTAGGCATCGTCACAACGCAATCAGGAACAGATCGATTCACAAACTCCCAAGAATGGGAAACCCCATTATGCCACGACAGAAAATCCCAAACAGTGTTCTCAAAATCAATTGAATAATCGGGAAATTCTTGAACCGCCCAATGGAAACGATCTATGTCTATTGATTCGAGTTGCGAAACAGACGCACTAGATAAATCGGATGGAACAGGATAACGAGGGTCTTGATTGAGGAAAATCCACGCTTGATCCATTGTCAATCCTACAGTCATTTCCAGCGGCGTGATTGACATTTCAGTAACGATTGTGGTTTTCAACTCCGGGCTTGCCCATTGACTAATTTTATCCAGGTAGGTGAGCACTGCATTTACTTGAGCATCAGTAATTTTTACATCATCACCATTTCCGTTTACAAGGGCATTGAGATTTGGAGTCCATAAATTTAACAAGGACAATGAATCAAGCAGCAGCGGAGACCGATGTGCAAATAAGATATCCGTGATCTCTCTGCCATGTTGATCGAATAAGTCTATATAGTGATGTCCCTTTGGCGACTGACCAAGGAGTTCAAAACGAACCCGCCAGAACAAAACAATATCGAAATTGCGAGCGATTGCTTTTGCGATCATTTCCGGGTTAGACAAGACGCCAATGCACATTAAAAGCCCTAGTGAGAGGATGGTCACTATTTTTGGAAACCTGCGTCGATTAGTGTTTTTCATCTTCGCTCCTTCAAATATAGGTGACTTTGTTCAATCTTTGACACATCACCAAAGTAAACGAATGTTCAGTTGGAAAAGTTCCTAAATTTCAACCTGGTCTTCATGCTTAAGTTCATGCCTAAGTTCTTGCTTAAGCTCAATCAATACAACGGCAAACTCCCATCCACCTCCCTCGCCCAGGCGTTGATGCCGCCTTTGAGGTTCTTCGCCTTCTTGAACCCGGCGCTTGCCAGCAACTCCAGCGCGCGGGCGGAGCGTGAGCCGCCCTTGCAAAAAACGACCATCTCGTCGGCAGAGTCCAATTCGGTGAGCCTGCCCGCCAGTTCGCCCAGCGGAATGTTGATCGCGTTCGGCAGTGCGGAAATTTCCAACTCGTGCGGTTCGCGGACATCGAGCAGTTTGAGGTGATTCGTCTTCAATCGTTCAGAAAGCTCGGGGGCGGTGATATCCAAACCGGCGCCAGCAGACCCTTCGTCGTGGTCGTGACTCGGGACACCGCAAAATTCTTCGTAATCGATCAACTCTTTGATGTCGGCGTTCGGTCCGCACACGCGGCAGTTTGGATTCTTCTTCAACTTCACAAAGTCAAACGACATGTCGAGCGCGTTATACAGCAGAAGTTTTCCGATCAACGGCTCGCCGATGCCGAGTAAAAGTTTCAACGCTTCTGTGGCTTGCAGTGTGCCGATCGTTCCGGGCAACACGCCTAGAACTCCGCCTTCCGCGCACGAAGGGACGAGTCCCGGCGGGGGCGGCTCGGGGAAGAGACACCGGTAGCACGGTCCCTCTTTGGCGTAGAAGACGCTCACCTGCCCGTCGAAGCGATAGATCGAGGCGTAGACGTTCGGTTTGCCGAGGAAGACCGCCACGTCGTTGGTGAGGTAGCGCGTAGGGAAGTTGTCGGTGCCATCGAGAATCAAGTCGAAGTCGCGGGCGATTCGAAGCGCGTTCTCGGAGGTGTACGGCTCGTTGAACACATCCACTTGAATGTCGGGATTCAAATCCAGTAATTTTTCTTTGGCGCTTTCCACTTTCAACTTTCCAATCGTAGACGTGCCGTGAATCACCTGCCGTTGCAGGTTCGACGAATCAACCACATCGTAATCCACGAGCCCGATACGACCGACGCCCGCCGCGGCGAGATACAACGCGACAGGCGAGCCAAGTCCGCCTGTGCCGATGATCAGCACGGAGGAATTTTTCAATTTACGCTGACCCTCGAGCGCAACTTCGGGAATCAACAAGTGGCGCGAGTAACGCAGGATTTCATCGCGAGAAAGTTCTTGGGTCATAAAATCTCTTTTCATTCGGAGCGCAGACTTCGGTCCGCACCATTATTTTCTTGCGGACTCAAGTCCGCATTCCGTTTCTTCAACCGCCCGCAATGGACGGGATCAACATCAACCTCTCCCCATCTTTGATCGGCGTTTCGACGCCTTGCAAATCTTTGATATTGTTCTCGCCGATAAAAATATTGACGAATGGACGCAGTTCGCCGCCCTCATTGAACAAATGCGGCTTGATGTTCGGAAATTGCTTGGTCAGGTCGTTCAACGCTTCGGATATGTTCGCGCCGTTCACGTTGACTTCATTCTTGCCGTTCGTGTACGGGCGCAAGGGGGTTGGGATTCTCAAAATGGTCATAAGGTATATTTTCTCGTTTCTTTTTACCACAAAGGACACGAAGTACACAAAGGGGAAAGGCGGTTTCGCCTTAAGGTTTTAAACCTTAGTGACCGTAGTGTCCTTTGTGGTTAAGGAGTTCTAGATAAACAATTGTACATCCGCATCGGCGGCATATTCGAGGAAAGTCGCCGCCCCGCCGATCTCTGCCTGCGGGATGAAATCTTCCCTGCTGAAGCCGAACACATCCATCGTCATCTGGCAACCGATCAAGCGAACGCCCAAGTCAATGGAGACCTCGCGCAGTTCCTCAATGGTAGCGACGCCTTTATTCTTGAACGTCTTCTTCATTAGATTGGTCGCCACGCCTTCAAAGCCCGGCACATTTGCCATGAGCAAATTCGGCATCGCCCAATTAATATTTTGGAACGCTTCGGGACCGAAGGGCATTTTCATCGGCATGGCGGGGTTACCCAACGGCGAGACCGCCGCAGTGAGTTCAGGCTTGAGCAACGTGAGTCCATAAAACGTGAAGAACACGCCCACTTCCCAGCCCATCGCGCCAGCCGCGCTCGCAAGGATGAACGGAGGGTATGCCCAGTCCAGCGTCCCTTTGCTGGAAATTAACGCGAGCCTCTTCGGCGCGTTCGGGTTTGATTTAGACATAGTAAATTCTCCAAAACTTTCCAACACGAAGGATACAAAGTACACAAAGAGAAAATCTACAGAAAGGCGATTCGCTCGTCACTCATCCAACCTTAGTGACCTTCGGGTCCTTTGTGGTAAGAAAATTATTTCTTCCTTAAAAAGAATACAAACTTGCCGCCTTCGACGGTCGAAAGCAACAACTCATTACCAGTTTGCCGACTCCACGCTTCGATGTCAGGCGGCGAACCCGCGTCGGTGGAGACCATCTTCAAAATTTGACCGGGCTGTAATTCCTTCATCGCCTTCGTCGTATTCACGATCGGCATCGGACACAACAGATCACTGCAATCCAACAGCCGATCTTCTTTGATCACTTCAAACGCTTCCATTATTTTTTCTCCTGTTCGTTTTCAAAAATATAAATTTCTTCTTCGTCATACTTCGAGCGATCTTCCGTCAATCTCCACGAGCGATGGCTGACCGCCTTGCCATCGTCCACGCGCGTGATGATGTACGAGAAGAACGGTTGCGCCCACTCACGGTCATATTCGGATGGGACGTTGGGGCAATCGGGATGCGAGTGGAAGACGCCGATCAGACTCAGGGTGAGGCTGTCTGCCCTCACCTCAGCCTTCATGTACTCCTCAGCCGTGATCAAAAAGCGATTGTGCCGCGCTCCGTCTTCGCGCGCGTTGGGCAATGTGAGAATCTCTTTCACTTCGCCTTCCTCGCCCAGCAAGAATCCCGCGCCTTCATCGGGATATGCCGCTTCCAAATGCGCGTTGATGCGAACGAGTAGGTCATTCGAAATCTTCAACATATTGCCTCACCCTCTCCCCGCTTCGACTTCGCTGTCGCGCCGCTCAGCGCGGAATTGCGTTGACTCCCATAAATTTTTGTCGCTCAAGTATTTATCGCCCGAATCGGGGAAGACCGTGACGACAACACCTTCATCCAATCGTTCAGCGACTCGCAATGCCGCAACCGCCGCCGCCCCAGACGAGATGCCGACAAACAGACCTTCCTCCCGCGCCAGCCGCGCGACCATTTCACGCGCGTCTTCGGTTTTGATTTCAAGAGTCTCATCGGCAAATGTTTCATCGTAAATCCCCGGCTTGATCGCCGACGGCATATGCTTGAGTCCTTCCAATCCATGAAACGCGGCATCAGGCTGAAATGCGATAATTTTCACATCGGGCAATTGCTCGCGCAAATATTTGCCTGTGCCCATCAACGTCCCTGATGTGCCGAGCCCGACGACCAGATGCGTGATCTCGCCGTTCGTCTGGGCAAGGATTTCGGGTCCCGTTGACTTGTAGTGCGCCTGCCAGTTGGCGGGATTAATGTATTGATTCGCATACCAAAACAGGCTCGGATTTTCGATTGCCAACTTCCGCGCTTCAACAATTGCGCCGTCTGAACCTTCGCTAGGATCGGTGAGGATCAGCTCCGCGCCGAGCGCGCGCAAGATGGCGAGTCGTTCGGGGCTGGCGCTGGCAGGGATGGTCAATGTGACGGGAATCCCAAGCGCCGCGCCGAAGGTTGCGTACGAGATGCCCATGTTGCCCGACGTTGAATCGAGCAATCGCTTTCCGTTTCCGAGGTCGCCATCCGCAAGCGCGGACTGAATGATGTTGAGCGCGGGTCTATCTTTGACGGAGCCGCTCGGGTTGAACCATTCGCCCTTAGCAAAAACTCTCACCGCCTGAGGCAAGCCTCCACTGAGGCGGCGAAGCGGGATGAGAGGCGTATCCCCAACAAGCGACGTGATGTCTCCCGTCGAATCCGAATCGGTCTGAGGAATTTTGTAATCGAGTAGAGTCATTGCATCCTTAAATCAAAAGCAGTCAACAGACAAAATAAAAGAACGGCGAACAAACGCCTCGCGGAATGAAGCACGCGGGAGTCGTCCACCGTTCTGAGTAAGTCGTTGACTGCGGTCTGTGTCTCAGGCGGTGGTTACGAGCCCCGCCGTAGACACAAGCAATAGTTAAGTGTTTTCATAGTTTGGCAATCAGATGCTCGCTATTTTACAGTTCTTACCGAGATTGTCAAGTTAAATTTGTACAGCGTTCGTGAAGACTTGTCAGACAAATATCGCTTTCGTTCGTTTTTACCGCGAAGCGCGCTAAGTCCGCCAAGAAAAGCAAGAAGTTCTTCGCGCTCTTTGCAGTTCATTTTACGTGTGTCCAACACAAAAGACACACTAAATTCTATGTCATTCTGAGCCGCGCTCTTGCTCTTTGCGGCGAAGAATCTCCACGACCGTCTCAGAGACCCTTCGCTAACGCTCAGGGTGACATGATGGTGATGTGTTTGACTTTGGACACTTCGATCATTTTTACTGTTGCATTTGCATCAAGAAATCTCTATAATGAATTCAACCAACGGAGGCAGATATGGCTCAATACAAAGTGATCGCAGGGACATTCCACGTGAAGGGATTTTCGCCCGACGGCGATTCGATCCGCTTTCAGGCGAAGGATCAAAGCCACTGGGAGTTTTTTACATGGAAAGGGGAAGCCGCCGCAAAAAAGGATGACAAACGCAAACAACTCCGCGTGGAGTCGATTGACGCGCTGGAGACTCATTACGAGGGCTATCACCAGCCACGCACGTTCGCGCTCGCCGCGCTCGAGTCACTCCTGGAGATGATCGGCATCAAAAATGTGATCTACAGTTTGAGTCAGACAAAAATCGTGGATGCAGACGATGGTAAATCTGGTTTCATCGCCTCCGCGTCCATTGACCCGTTCGGGCGACCCGTGAGTTATCTCTTCCCCAAGTCAGCCAACCTGACAGACGGCGCGATCATGGACTCAAACAGTTTGCCTATCGAAGATTCGCTCAACTTTGAACTCGCGCGCGAGGGACTGGTCTACCCCACGTTTTACATCGGCACAGATCGCGCCTTCGCCGAAAAGATTCGCGCCGTGGTGGCACGCGCGCGCAAGACCAAGCGCGGCATCTGGTCTATTGACCGCACTTCGGATTTCACTCTGTACGACATCCGCACTTTGCAGGAAGATATTTTGATCCTGCCCAAGTTGTTCCGCAGGCTCGTGAAATTCTTCGACAACAACTCCGATTTTGGGATGTTGAGCGATTACATGAAACGGCAAAAGGACAAACTCGAACTCTGGGATGGGACAAAGAAAGATTCGCTCGCAGACTTGATGAAGATCAGCGGACGGCGAATCCAGTTGAAGACGCCGCCTGAGGATATTCTGTTCAACCCGAAGTAGAACGTAAACAAGTACACAAGCAGACACGTAAACAAAATCCCCTGAAACAATTGCTTCAGGGGATTCTAATCTCTAATCTCCAGCCTCTAATCTCTGGTCTACTCCTCCTTCTTCCCCTCCATTTCCTTCTTATGCGCTTCGATGATCGCACCCGCCACATGGGTCGGGACAACATCGTAATGATCGAGTTCCATCGTGAAGTAACCGCGCCCGCCTGTGATCGAGCGGAGTTGCGTGGTGTAGCGCGTCATCTCCGCCATTGGGACGTGCGCCACGATGACCGTGTTGCCGCGTTCCGAATCGGTGCCTTGGACGCGCCCACGGCGGGTGTTGAGGTCGCTCATCACATCGCCCATGTTTGCATCAGGGATGGTGACGCGGACATTCATGATCGGCTCGAACAACACGGGACCCGCATCCTGCACGGCGAGTTTGAACGCTTCGCGTCCCGCGATCTCGAACGCGACAGGTTTTGAATCCACTTCATGTTCTTTGCCGTCGAACACGATGACCTTTACATTGCTCATCGGGTAGCCTGCGAACGCGCCGCGCTCCATCGTGGCTTTGATTCCCTTTTCGATGGGCGGCAAATAGGACTTGGAAAGATTCATCCCCACGAGTTCATCGTCGAATTCAAAATCGGCGGAGGGCAGAGGCTCGATGCGCAGATGCACTTCGCCAAACTGGCCCGCGCCGCCTGTCTGTTTTTTGTGGCGATATTGCGCGGATGCTTTGCGCGTGATTCCTTCTCGATATGGAATCTTCGGTTGATGCGTTCCCAGCCCCACTTGGAATTTCGTCTGCGCGCGGTTGATCGCCACGTCAATGTGCTGATCGCCCATGCCTTGCAACACGGTTTCGTGAGTGATGGGATCATTCTGCCAGGTCAACGTCAAATCTTCTTCACACAACTTGGTGAGCGTTGGCGAGATCTTCGCGGCGTCGGCTTGCGTCTTGGGAGTCACTGCCACGCGATACAACGCGGCGGGGAAATGCGGCTTGGCAACCATGAGCGGATGTCCCTTGTCGCAGAACGTGTCGCCTGTCGCGGTGACGCTCAACTTTGAGACGGCGGCGATGTCTCCCGCGTGGACAACCTTCGCAGGGATGACTTCTTTGCCGCGCTGAAAATGCAAGCCCGACATGCGTTCGTCCGCGCCTTTGTTTTGATTCCACACATGCGCGTCGGCTTGGATCGAACCTTGCAACACGCGGAAGTACGTCATCTTGCCGACGAACGGGTCAGCAGTCGTCTTCCACACATACGCGGCGAGCGGTTCAGAATCAGACGGTTTCAATTCTTCCTCGCCATCCTTCCCTTGCGCAACTCGTTTCGGTCCCTGCGCGGGAGGCGGCATCAGGTCAATGATGTCGTTGAGCAGGGCAATCGTTCCGATCTCCCGCGCGCCTGCCGCGCAGAAGACCGGGACAAAACTTCCAGCGTAGACAACATCTTCAAGTCCGCGAACCATCTCTTCGTCCGAGAGAGAACCGTTCTCGAGATATTTTTCCATCAGTTCGTCCTCACCCTCCGCCGCGTCTTCCACCATCGCAAAGTGCGCCGCATCTGCCGCTTCTTTTAATTCAGCGGGGATGTCAGCCGTTGTTTTGCCGTCACCCATGTATGCTTTCATGCCGATGACATCCACCACGCCTTTGAAATTTTGCTTCTCACCAATGGGAATGTGCACTTGCACCACGCGCTTGCCATGCACTTCTATAAATTCTTTGATGGCGTCGTATGTCTTTTGAAAGTCCGCGTTATCGCGATCCATCTTGTTGATCACAAAAAAGCGCGGCAGGTTGAACTCATCGCAATAACGCCACGCTAACTCGGTGCCGACCTCGATGCCGGCAACCGCGTCCACGACAATGATCGCGCCATCGGCAACACTCAACGCGGAAATTGCTTCGCCCACGAAATCGGTGTAGCCCGGCGCGTCGATGATATTGATCTTGTGATCGCGATGTTCGATTGGGATAACGCTGGAATAAATTGAAATTTTTCGACGATGTTCCTCATCGTCATAATCGGAGACTGTCGCGCCGTCTTCCACTTTTCCAAGCCGTGTGGTCCCCCCCGTTACATGCAAAAACGATTCCGCCAACATGGTTTTCCCCGCGCCGCCATGCGACACCAGCGCAACGTTACGTAAAAACTCAGTGGTATACTCTTTCATCGAAAAGCCCTTCCTATGCAGATGGGATGTGATGCAAGTCGCATGATTGTAAACAAACTCAATTGAATTGTCAAAGCAGGATGAAGTGCATCGCATCTCTCGCCGCCTCTGCCTGTTCACGCTTCGATCAACATTTTCTCCCCCTCGTCCTTTTTCTCCTCTTTGAACCGCGAAATTCGCTTTTCCTTACCAGTCTTATGTAGGTCACGCTTTTAGTGACTTCTACTCGATACAACTTTATCAACCGCAAAGCACGCGAAGTTCGCCAAGAAAACCTATAACTTTTGCGCTCTTCGCGTTCTTAGCGGTAAGAAAACATGAAACCCGAACTCCGCATCTTCCACGATTCCGAACGACTCAGCCGACATGCCGCGAATCTGTTCGTTGAGCAAAGTCATCGCGCCCTCCTCGAACAGACTCGTTTCCTCGTCGCATTAAACGGAGGCAATTCACCAACACGCCTCTTTCAACTTCTCGCCTCCGACTATCGCGATCAAGTTGAATGGAGCAAGGTTCATGTCTTTTGGGGCGATGAGCGCTGTGTCCCGCCCGACGATGCGGGGAGCAACTTTCGTCAAGCGGATGAACTTTTGTTGAGCAAGGTGGCGATCCCTGAATCAAATATCCATCGCGTGTTGGGCGAACTCGACCCAGCCTCTGCTTCGAAAAAATATGCTGGAACATTGAAAACATTCGCCGATTCAAATTTAGATTTTCCGCGCTTCGATCTCATCTACCTCGGCATGGGCGAAGATGGGCACACCGCGTCGTTGTTTCCCAACTCGCTTGTGCAAGTGGATGAGCCTGTGATTGCAGTCACTGCGAAGTATCAAGACCGCCCCGCCAACCGCGTGACGCTGACTCAACTCGTCTTCAACCAAGCGCGGATGATCGTCTTCATGGCGACAGGCGAGAAGAAGGCTGAAGCGTTGGCGCATGTGTTGAGCGAAAGATATAATCCCGAGGTATATCCCGCGCAACGCATTGACCCGAAAGATGGTCAATTGATTTGGTTAGTGGACGAATCCGCGGCGAGCAAGTTGCCGAGGAAGTTAAAGGGATTGAAGATTTGTGAAGGTTGATATAAAAGACCTCACAGGTCTTTAAGACCTGTGAGGTCTGAAAAGAGGAGAAAAAATGGAACTCGCAATGATCGGACTTGGGAAGATGGGGTTGAATATGACGACACGTCTCATCGGAGGAGGGCATCGCGTGGTGGGATATGACCGCACAGCCGCGAATGTCGAAGAGGCGAAAAAAGTCGGTGCGGACGGCGCAAGTTCATTGAAAGAAGCAGTAGGGAAATTGAAAGCCCCGCGTGTAGTGTGGACGATGATTCCCGCTGGGAAACCAACGGACGATACGATTCAAGAATTGTCGGAACTACTTTCAAAGGGCGATGTCGTCATTGACGGCGGAAACTCCAATTACAAAGATTCGATCCGTCACGCGGAGTTGCTCGAAGCGAAGGGAATCGAATTCATTGACAGCGGCACAAGCGGCGGGGTGTGGGGCTTGAAGGAGGGATACAGCCTGATGGTTGGAGGCAAGCCCGAAGTCGTGGAAAAGATGCGTCCTATTTTCGAGACGTTGGCTCCCGCCGCCGATCAAGGCTGGGGACGAGTCGGTCCGCATGGCGCGGGTCATTTCGTCAAAATGGTTCACAATGGAATCGAATACGGCATGATGCAGGCATACGCGGAAGGGTTCAGCGTAATGAAAGCGAAAGAGGAGTTTGGCTTGGACCTCGCGCAGATCTCGCACATCTGGCAATACGGAAGCGTTGTCCGCTCGTGGCTGCTCGACCTCGCCGCGCGCGCATTGGACGAGGACGCGAGCCTTTCAGAGATCAAACCGTGGGTGGCTGATTCGGGCGAGGGGCGCTGGACGGTGTTCGAATCAATTGACCTCAATGTGCCTGCGCCCGTGCTGACTCTCGCGCTGCAAATGCGACTCGCCAGCCGCGATGAAGAGAACTACACCGCGCGTATGTTGTCCGCGTTGCGCAATCAATTCGGCGGGCATGCAATTAAGAAAGCAGAGTGATCTGCCACAGAGTCGCTGAGACACAGAGAAAAAATAATTTCTCCGCGACTCTGTGTCTCTGTGGCAAAACGAGGATTCAATGGCAAACGGACTCCCCACTTCCATCATCATCTTCGGCGCGTCGGGCGACCTCACCCAGCGCAAACTCATCCCGTCGCTGTTCAACGTCTGCCGCAAGGGACGGCTGCCCAAACAATTCCGCATCATCGGCTACGGCGGAACTGCGTTCACCGACGAAGCATTTCGCGCGCATCTTGAAGAGGGCGTCAAAAAGTTCGCTTCGTTCGAGTTCAAGCCTGAACAGTGGGCAGATTTCGCGCCGCATCTTTTTTACCTGCAAGGCAATTACGACACACTCGACGACTTCGAAAAACTTAGTGAAGCCACCACCAAATGGGAGGGCGACGCGGGAAATCGCATTTACTACATGGCAACGCCGCCGGGGATTTTCCCACACATCATTGACCTGTTGGGCATCACCGAACAGTTGACAGAAAACGGCGGTTGGCGGCGCGTCGTCATCGAGAAACCGTTCGGCATAGACCTCGACTCGGCGCGGAAACTCAATGAGCAAATTCACAAAACCTTGAACGAGAATCAGATCTATCGCATTGACCACTACCTCGGCAAAGAGACCGTGCAAAATATTTTGGTCACGCGCTTTGCCAACACCATCTTCGAGCCGTTGTGGAACCGCAACTACATTGACCATGTCGAGATCACCGTCGCGGAGAAAGTCGGCGTGGAACATCGCGGACGTTTCTACGACGGCGTCGGCGTGATGCGCGACATGTTCCAGAATCATCTTTTGCAAATACTCTCGCTCGTTGCGATGGAGCCGCCCTCGTCGTTCGAGGCGAACGCGCTGAGAAACGAAAAAGTTAAAGTCTTGTGTTCGATCCGCCCGATGAACTCGGAGGCGGTCGCGCAGAATGCCGTCCGCGCGCAATACAAGGGATTCTTGAAAGAGGACGGCGTCAACCCCGATTCCAAAACTCCCACGTTTGCCGCGCTCAAACTACAAGTGGACAACTGGCGCTGGCAGGGAGTCCCGTTCTATTTGAGGTCGGGGAAAGCGTTGAAAGAAAAGGTGAGTCAGATCACGGTCCAGTTTAAAGAACCGCCACACATGTTGTTCAACGCGTCCGATGGCGGTCTCAACCCGAACATGCTCGTCCTCTTTCTGCAACCCGATGAAGGCGTGCATTGGCGATTTGAGGCGAAAGTCCCCGATACAATTTCAGAGACGCGCCCAGTAGACATGGAATTCCACTACGCGGACTCGTTCGGCAAGGCGGCAATCCCCGAAGCCTACGAACGCCTCTTACTCGACACGATCACTGGTGACGCCTCTTTATTCACGCGCGCCGACGAAGTAGAAACCGCCTGGGGACTCATTGACCCGATCCTCGAAGCGTGGAAGTCCACAAGTCAACCCCTCGCCGCATACGATGTCGGCTCGTGGGGTCCCGCCAAAGCGGACGCGTTGCTGGCGCGGGATGGAAGGATTTGGTCTATGTTAGATGGGAGGAAGGAGTAGCGAAAAAACTCGGAGATTTTCAAAATCTCCGAGTTTTGATTTTACCCGCCGTTTGACAGTTTGATTTTTGGACGCCAAGCTAAGGGTCGATAAATTAATAACTTCCCCTATGTTTGTTCGCTCGCAGTTGCACTACGAGCGGGATGCACGAATTGCCAAGCAAATCGAACTGCATCCTCACCAGGGAATTTATATTTTTACGAACCCTAATATCTCCCTCTAGCCAAAACATTCTCCGGATTCGCCAACTCGCTCTCCCGCGCCGGGAATACCTGCACGGCGCACGCTTTGAATTCGGGAATCTTTGCCTGCGGATCGAGCGCGTCATTCGTCAGCAGGTTCGCGGCGGCTTCGTGGAAATGCCAGGGAATAAACACCACGCCCACTGTGGTCTTTTCGGTGACGGTGGCGCGGGCGACCACCTCGCCGCGGCGCGAGGTGACGCGCACAGGCATGTTATTCGCAATGCCATGCATCTCCGCGTCTGCAGGATGGATTTCGACTCGCGCCTCCGGGTACACCTCGTCGATCGCCGAATGGCGCGTCATTGTGCCGCCGTGCCAATGCTCGAGCAGGCGACCAGTGGTGAGGATGAACGGATATTCGTCATCCACAGGTTCCTTTACCGGCACATAATCCACGCCGATGAATTTACCCTTGCCGCGCGGGAAGGTTTCCTTGAACAGCGTCGGGGTGCCGGGGTGGTCGAGCGTCGGCACGGGATAGATCAAGCCGACTTTCTCGATGCGTTCGTAGGTAATGCCGGCATAATCTTTGCTCAAGGAGGCAACCTCGCGCAGGATCTCCTCGGGGTGGGAATATGCCCAATGGCTTGTAGCAACCCCCAGTCGAGATTCGAGGCGAAGCGCCAAGTCGCAGAGAATTTTCCAATCAGGGCGCGAATCTCCGCGCGGAGGTTGAGCCGTACGCACGCGTTGCACGCGACGGTCTGTGTTGGAGAATGTTCCATCTTTTTCGGCGAACGGAGTCGCAGGCAGGAAGACGTCGGCAAACGCGCCGGACTCGTTGATGAAAATATCCTGCGAGACGAGGAATTCCAACTCTTGCATGTGTCTGCGCGTCTCGTTGAGATTCGGCTCAGACATCATCGGGTTCTCGCCCATGATGAAGAGCGCGCGCACGCCGCCTTCATGCGCGTGACTTAAAATCTCGGTGGTGGTGAGCCCAAGCTTGCGCGAAAGCCCATTGGGTTCGATATTCCATAATTTTTCCCATTTCGCCGCGAGTTCCTCATTATCCACGCGCTGATAGCCGGGATAAAAGAACGGCATCGCCCCCATATCGCTCGCGCCTTGCACATTGTTTTGCCCGCGCAACGGATTCAACCCCGTTCCATCGCGCCCGATATGCCCTGTGAGCAACGCAAGGTTCACAAGCCCAAGCGCCGATGCCGTGCCGTGTGAAAGTTGCGAAATACCCATGCCCCAATAGATTGCGGCATTGTTTGCTGTGGCGTATAAACGCGCCGCTTTGCGAATATCCTCGGCGGGCACACCGGAGATTGCCTCCGCAAATTCAGGCGTGAACTTTTCGAGCGACTCGACGAATTCGTTGTACCCTTCGGCGCGATTGGCAATGAACTCTGCGTTAATGAGATTCTCTTTGACGATCACATGCGCCATCGCGGAAAAAACAGGAACGTTTGTGCCGGGCTTGAGCGGGAGCCATAACTCTGCGAAATCCACCAGGTCGATGCGGCGCGGGTCGATAACGATCATCTTTGCGCCGTTTTTCCTGACCGCTTCTTTCATTTGCAGGGCGATGATCGGATGATTCTCGCCCGTGTTCGAGCCGGTGACGATGAACACGTCGTTCAACGCCACCTGTGAGGCTGTGTTGCTCATCGCCGACGTTCCCAGCGCCTGAAGCAGGGCAACCACGCTCCCCGCATGACATAGGCGCGTGCAATGGTCCACATTATTCGTGCGGAACAACGCCCTCCACATTTTTTGCAGGAGATAATTATCTTCGTTGGTGGCTTTGGCGCAACAATAAACCGCCATCGCGTCCGAGCCGTCGCGTTTGTAGATGCGCGCGAGGTGATCGGCAGTGATGTTTAATGCCGTTTCCCAGTCTGTGACGACCCAATCCCAAAGATTGGAGATTTGCGAATCAGTGATTGGCGCGCCGTCGACGCTGACTGCAAAGACTTGTTCGCGCCCTGCGGGTTTCGGCTTGCCTTCGAGCAGGTATCTTCGCACAAGAGGCGTCGTCACACGCTTGGGATGATAGATAAAGTCGTAGCCGAAGCGTCCCTTCACGCACAAATTTCCCTGATTGACAGGCGAATCGAACGGCGAGGTGACTTTGTAAATAAAGTCGTCTTTGATGTGCAACTGCAAATTGCATCCCACGCCGCAGTAGGGGCAGGTGGTGGTGGTCATGCGGTCGGGTTTGATCATAGTCTCTCCAATCGCGTCAAAGGTCTACCGTCGCAAGTCGGATGACTTGCGACTCTCAACTTTTGACCTTTCTCTTTTTTCTTCCCGTATTCAACACGCTGATCTCGCTCGGGCTCATCCCCTGTTGCAACAAATACTCGCGCTTCGGCTTCAACGCGCCCGTCGGGCACACCGCCACGCATTGACCGCACAACACGCATGTTGTTTCAGGGATGGTTTTATCGAAGAAGGTGCCGATCTGCGTTTCAAACCCGCGCCCCTCAAAGTTGATGGCGTATGTGTATTGCGCGTCCTCCGCGCAGACTTGCACGCAACGCCAGCATAACAGGCACTTCGAGTAATCGCGGATGTACATCGGGTTGTCGTCTTTGACGCCCGACTCGCGGCGCTCGGCATCGGGGAAGCGATTCGCCTCCGCGCCATACGTCTTCAGCATTCCTTGGATTTCGTCCGCTTCAGACAAGTCCATCGTAGAGTCGAGCATCTCCAGAATCGTCTTGCGCGCGCGGACGACCTTCTCGCTTCGCGTGCGGACCTTCATCCCCTCCCCCGCCTGAACAACGCACGCCGGCTGAAGCGTCCTTTGCCCCTCCACCTCCACAACACACATTCGGCATAACCCATTTGCCGTCGTGGCGTCGTGATAACAGATCGTCGGCACATCCGCCCCGATTTCGCGGGCAATGTCTAACAGGGTTTTCCCTTGTTCGGCGGTGACTTCCTGGTTGTCAATCGTTAATTTGATTTCCATAGATACTCCGTTTGAAAGGCGAAAGTCGGCAAGTTGAAAACTTTCAACGTTCAATCTTTCGAACCTTCAAACAATTCTGGCCATAACTTCATTGCAGAGAGGGTGGCGCTTGCCGCGGTCTGACCCAAGCCGCATAAACTCGCATCCGTCATCGTCCAGCCGACATCCTGCAAGCGGATCAAATCGCCGTCGAGAGTTTTCCCCGCCGCAACGCGATCTAAAATTTCCATTTGACGCTGTGTGCCCATCTGGCAGGGATAACACTTGCCGCATGATTCGTGCGCGAAGAAGTGACCGAGGCTCTGTAACACCGCCCGCATGTCGCGCGTTTCATCGAAGACCATCACCACGCCGGAACCAAGAGGCAAGCCAGCCGCGCGCAAATCTTCGAAGGTCATTTTCATATCGAGGTGTTCGGATGTGGCAAACGCTCCCGCCGCGCCGCCGAACAAGACGGATCTCAACTTCTTGTTATTCGCAACACCGCCCGCCAGGTCAAGCAGTTCGCGTAAAGTCATGCCAAACGGGGCTTCGTACAACCCGGGCTTCGTCACGTCACCGGAAACGCAGAACAATTTGGGTCCCGGCGATTTCTCAGTTCCGATCTTTCGATATGCGGAGGCGCCCAACCCGATGATTAACGGGATATTGCAGAGCGATTCAACGTTGTTGACGACGGTCGGTTTGCCGAACACGCCGTGAGTCGTTGGGAAGGGCGGCTTGATGCGCGGAAAGCCGCGTTTGCCTTCGATGGACTCAAACAGCGCGGTCTCCTCGCCGCAAATGTAGGCGCCCGCGCCGACACGGATTTCGATATCGAATTTTTCGTTCAGGTACCCGGCAGAACGCGCTTCGGTTAAAGCGTTTTCCAAAACCGGCGCAATGTACGGGTACTCTCCACGAATGTAAATGTATCCCTTCGTTGCGCCGATGGCAAACGCGGCAATGCGCATCCCTTCGATGGTGCGATGCGGGTCGTCGAGCAACAAGATTCGATCTTTGAACGTGCCCGGCTCGGATTCGTCCGCGTTACAGATGATGTATTTCTGGTCGCCTGCCGCTTTTGCCGCGCCCTCCCATTTGATTCCTGTCGGGAATGCCGCGCCGCCGCGCCCCACCAAGCCTGAAGCCTTGACTTCCGCGACAACCTCTTCGGGTTTCATCGTGAATGCCTTTTTCAGGGCAACATAGTCGCCGTATGCTTCGAGTGATGTTGTGCCGTTGCCGCAGTTTGCGGTGAGCATACGAATTGAGCCATAGACCATGGACAAGGGACGACTTTCCGCTTTCGTTCCATCTCCGGTCGTCGATCGCCCTTCGTCCATCGTCCATACCGCTGGCGCGTGTTCGCACAGCCCCAGGCAGGGACTCGGCTCGATGGTTAGAGACAGGTCGCCCGTCGTTTGACGCGGTTTGAGTCCATGTTGCGAACACAATTGCTCCAACACCTTGTCTCCGCCTTTGAGCGCGCACGCCACATCCGCGCACACGCGAATAACGCGACGGCTGGTTGGTTCGTTATAGAAGAGGGAATAAAACTCGATCACGCCGTGCACATCGGCAAGAGGCACGCGCAACGACCGGGCGATCTCTGCCGCGACAGGCTCGGAGATCCAACCATATATTTTTTGAGCCGCATGCAAGGCTGGCAACAGCCCCGCGCGGCCCATCGGGAGGTAGGATTCGATTGCAGGTTTGAGGGAAGCAAGGGTATGGTCTGCCATGAAATCTCCGCGCAGAAGTATAGCCTAAAATGATTACACCGGCACAGTGACGTTTGGAGGACAAAAATCACCACGCAAACTTCATTCGGGTATACTCACGCGAGGCGATAGCCCTAATCTCCATCGGAGCAGACGAGTGAAACCAAGCGGAATAACAGGCTTCGTTCATCAAACATGGAAAACGATACTGATCGGCGGTATCTGTGTGTTGTTGTTTTGGTGGTGGCGCGAACCGTTCGTCGAGTTTATCGGTTGGTTCGGCAACCGGGAGGCTGTTGCCGGCTTGATCGAAGAGTATGGAAACTGGGGGGTTGCAGTATACTCCGCGCTGTTGGTGTTGCAGTTGATTGTCGCATTTGTGCCCGGGCAGGCGCTCGTGTTTGCGGGCGGTTATGTCTTCGGGTTTTGGAAATCTTTATTCATCACCATTCCCGTCGCTGTGATCGGAAGCCAGGTCGCGTTTTATCTTGCTCGTCGTTATGGGCGGCCTCTCGCCTATCGGCTGGCAACGCAACGGGCAATCGACCGCTGGGAATCGATCTCGAAAAATCAGGGGATCTTTTTTTATTTCCTGGCGTTTAACCTGCCTATCTTTCCCTCCGATGCGATGTGCTACGTGGCGGGGTTGGCGTCCATCTCTGCGCGGCGCTTTTTTATCGCGAATCTTTTCGGTCGAACCGTTTCAACCGTCTTCACCGTGATGGTGGGAGCCTATGGGCTGACTCTGCCGCCCGCGTTCTGGGTGGTCGTCCTATTGACAGTGATTGGGCTCTACGCCGCATGGGTGATCTATGCGCGCAAACACAAGCTCAAAATGAAATAATTCTACACATTCAATATCGCCGTCGGGAGGAAACGCGGCTGGCGGCGGTATTGCGTCGCTTGTTCGAAGGCGTAGGCGAGTTTGATCAATGTCGGTTCCTGCCAGGCGGTTGAGAAAAATGAAATGCCCACCGGCAAACCGAACACATACCCCGCAGGGACTGTGATGTGCGGATACCCCGCCACAGCCGCGGCAGAGGTCGATTCCATATCCCAGTTGATCGCGTCGCCGTTGGCGAGGTCGATCATCCACGCTGGCCCGCCTGAAGGGGCGACGATGGCATCGAGCTTATATTTCTTCAAGGTTGCGTCGATCCCATCTTTTCGCGTCAGGCGCAAATTCTTCTTCAAGGCATCTTTGTATTTTTTTGCTTTCAGCGAGCCTTTTTCCAGGGCGGTCGTCATCCGTTCGTGACCAAAATACGGCAGGACAAGATCGCGGTTTTCTTCGTTGAACCTGATCACATCTTCCATGGAATGAACGCGCGCTTCCGCGCCAAGCGATTTCAAATACGCGTTTAAATCCGCCTTGTATTCGTAATACAACACCTCGCGTTCTGTTTCCGCAAACTTATCGATGTTTTTCACATCGGCAGGATCGATCACGATCGCGCCAAGATGTTTCATCACGTCGATACAATTTTCCAAAATCTTGAGCGCGCGCGGATTCGAGCCCGCCATATTCCGCGCGACTCCGATCCGCGCGCCTTTGAGTCCATCCAGATCGAAAAACTTTGCGTAATTGGACAAGCCCCGCTTCTTGCTCGGACGTGTAACTGAGTCGCCCGCGTCGACTCCCGTCATCGCCCCGAGCAGGATCGCGGCGTCGGCGACCGTCCGCGTCATGGGACCGGGCGTATCCTGGCTGTGCGCGATGGGAATGATTCCGCTGCGGCTCAACAAACCAAGCGTCGGCTTGATTCCAACAATTCCATTCGTCTGCGCGGGGCAAATGATCGAGCCGTCGGTTTCGGTGCCCACCGCCCCGACGGATAAATTCGCCGCAATTGCCGCCCCCGATCCGGAGGACGACCCGCACGCGGAGCGATCCAACGCATACGGGTTGCGTGTCAAGCCGCCACGCGAGGACCATCCGCTCACCGAATTCTTTCCGCGAAAGTTTGCCCACTCGCTGAGGTTGGTCTTGCCCAAAATCACCGCGCCCGCTTTGCGAAGTTGCTTCACAATGAACGCATCCCGCGCGGCATAGTTCCCCTCAAGAGCAAGCGACCCGGCGGTCGTTTGCATTTTGTCGTGTGTGTCGATATTATCCTTCAACAAAACCGGGATTCCATGCAATGCGCCGCGCACCTTCCCCTTTTTCCGCTCGGCGTCCAACGCGGAAGCGATCTCCAGCGCGTCCGGGTTCAATTCAATGATCGAATTAACGTGAGGACCGTTCTTATCCACCGCCTCGATGCGCGACAAATAAAGATCCGCCACCTGACGCGCCGTCAGTTCGTCGGCTTCGAATTTCTGCTTTAGGTCGGCGATTGTCCACTCTGGCAGGATCATTACCGTCCCCCCCCGGTGATGTAATGTTCCAGCTGAGAGATCATCGACTTCTGCACTTCCACCACCTCGCGGAGCACGTCGCGCACCGAGATCAACCCCTCGAGTTTTCCCTCAGAGTACACAGGCAGGTGACGGATATTTTTCTCCAGCATCAGAGCCATGCAGGTTTCGAGTTCCTCGTTCGTATCGATGGCAATGACCTTCCCCGTCATGATCTCATCGACCTTCGTGTCCGTTGCCTGTTTCCCCGAAAGTTCCAACTTCCGAACGCAATCTCGCTCAGACAATATCCCCTTCACCTCTCCGCCATCCATGACCAAAACCGCGCCGGTATTGTGCGTTTCCATCAATTTCATGGCTTCCAGCACGGTAGCCGAAGGCGTAATCATAAAGATTTCTGTTCCTTTTTTACGGATCATATCCTGCACAGTAGCCATGGTTCGCTCTCCTTTCGCGTCTTGGAAGATAGGTCAAAGTATAGGCTCAAACGCCCGCGCTGACAAGGAAACACGTCAAAAAACCGACTGCGCCACATTCCACGATTTGGCGATTTCGCGGATCTCCTCCGCGCTAAGCCCGCCGCCCGGCGAGTCGGCGAACCGGTTCAAGGTCTCGTAGTGAGCCGCGGTTTCCGCGTATTCGATCAGGTCGGAGGCGCTCAAAATCGAATGATCGGCGCGCGCCATCACCCCATGACGCGCCCAAATCACCACTCGGTGAGTTCGAAGCGAGAGTTTGGTCTCCACCACCAACTGAGCGGAGCCGGGTAACAGGAAAGGGACTACCCCGATCCCCTCCGGCATGTTGAGGATGGCTTCGGGTTGCCAACGGAGCAACCGCCGGCTGAGCGTTTTCTCATCCTGATATTCTTCGAGGTGGCTGAGGTGCGTGAGATGCACGGGCTGGGCGTGGATGACGGCATGAAGGGCGACATCTGTCGAGCGCATCCGGTCCGCGTGGACGCCGAGATGGGAGTTGAATTCGCTCGTCACCCGCTGAAACTGGCGCCGGGACGATGTGTGCAACTTACCGGTCCGCCCGCCAGGGTCGACCGTGACACAGGCAAGGTTTCCCAACGGAGATTCGGCGATCTCTCTCAACCTTCTGCCTGATCCGCTGACGATCAGCATCATCCCAGCCAATTCAGGGGAGGCATGAGGCAACTCGATCTCCTGCTCTTGAGGGAATTGGGCGCGAACCTCCAGCGGCTTCCGCAGGCAGACCGAAATATTGCCCGCCGCCCCCTCAGCCGCGCCGATCTCAGCCAGCCGCAAGCCTGCCTGCCCCAGGTGATAGAGAATAGTGTCAAGTTCGAGCGCGGTATGATCTGCCATTTGGAGCGATTTTATCACTCACCCCGTTCAGGATTGCAAGATTTTTCAGATTCTTCTCTACCATACATGAGAAGACTTTTACCGCAAAGCACGCTAAGACCGCCAAGTTAAAAAGGTTTTCTTTGCGTTCTTTGCGGGTGTCGCATGGCGACACTTAGCGGTGCAGATGTACGGTAGAGAAAAGCTCAATGTCTTGCGCTTACCTGCAATTAATAAACAAGACTCCCTTTCGGGAGTCTTGTTTTGTCGGGGTGCCGAGATTTGAACTCGGGACCTCACGGACCCGAACCGTGCGCTCTACCGGTCTGAGCCACACCCCGATTACTGCAAAGCGTGCGAATTATACACACCGGATTGTGAATTGACAAGTTACGGGTTGAGCAGGACTTCCTGAGTGAACACATAAAACACACCGGGAATGCGGTCATCTTCTTGATGGATGGTCAGGCGGGCGGTGACCGGCTCCGAAACTCGATAGGGTATTGTCGTTTCAAACAACTGCGGCGAGGCTTGTGCGATATTCAGCACGCGCAACCCCAGCGACTTTCCATCCGGCGTGATCAACTCGAGGATGATCGGCTCCACACTGAAGGGCCAGACATCCCCGCGAACGGCGAGATTGCCGCCCGACGCGGAATCTTTTTTGGTTGGGAAAAAGACGCGGATCGGCTCAGAGGGATTTCCCGGCGTGGTGATCTCATTTTCCCCCGAGGAGAGCAACAACAGCCGAACGGAATTTACGGCTTGCGCGCGGTCAAATTCATCGAAGGTGCTGACGGTAAGCCGCGCCACCTCCGCCGCGCCGGGAATCTCAAATGCGACTTTGATGGTCTGCTGGATGCCGTTGTTGGAGGTGGGCACATTCTTTTTGAGCAGGCGCGTGATCAATCGCCCATCTTCGCCGAACAGGTCCACTTGCACAATTTCGCTCGCGCCGGTCGTAATATCCATTTTGAGGGTGATCGGCGAGATCACTTTCGAAAACGGACCCGGCGAACTGATCTCGATCTCCGCGCGGTCGTGCCCGGGAATGCTGGTTGCGGTAGGAGATGGACCCGGCGTGATGGTCAACGTTGGCGCGGGAGGCATTGTGGGCGCCAGTGTGGAAAGAGACGCGAGGTGGGTTTCCGTGGCGGCGAGGTTCGCCGCTTCCGCAGTTTGAGCGATGACAAGGGGTAGTTGTTCAGGCGGAATCGGGGTCGGGATGGGGCTTGAGGCCGGGGAGGCGCAACCGGCCGCAAGTCCGAGAAGAGAGGCGATGAGTAGGAGTCGAAATTTCATTTATTCATGAACAAGTCCAATGACCCATGAAAGAATCATTGGACTTGTTTCTATACGCACCAGACACATTTACAAAGAGTATATCTCGCTATATTTTTTCGTCAGGTAGCGAACATATGGCTCCGCTGTGATCTTTGAACCGGTGACTTGCCGGACGAGATCTTGCGGATCGTATTTTTGACCATGTTGGTGGATGTTCTCTCGAAGCCAGCCGAGCAGGGCATCGAATTTACCCGCGCGAAATTGATCGTCGAGGTTGCGAATATCTTTGTTGATCTTTTCCCACAACTGGGCAGAAATGAGATTACCCAGCGCATATGTGGAAAAGTATCCGACCAACCCGGCCGACCAGTGAATATCCTGTAACACGCCCTGCGCGTCATTCGGCGGAGTGACGCCGAGATATTCCCGCATCTTTGTGTTCCAAATTTCAGGCAGGTGTTTGAGGTCGATCTTGTTCTCGACCATGGCGATCTCGAGCTCGAGGCGGAGCATGATGTGCAGGTTGTACGTGGCTTCATCGGCATTGACGCGGATGAGCGAAGGCGCAACCTTGTTGACGGCTTTATAGAATGCCTTGAGCCCGATGCCATCGAGTTGCCTCGGGAAAGTCTTTTTGAGTTTCGGGTAGAAGTGTTCCCAAAACGGAAGCGACCGCCCAACAAGATTTTCCCACAGGCGAGATTGCGACTCGTGAACGGCAAGCGATGCGCCGCTTTCCAAGGCGGTGCGTTCGTACGCGGGGTTCACGCCCTGCTCGTACATGCCGTGTCCCGCTTCGTGCATGGTACTGAAGATCATCGCCAGCGGGTTGTCGGCTTCAAAACGCGTGGTGATGCGGACATCGTTCACGCTGAACGTGGTTTCAAACGGATGCGCGGCTTTATCCTGCCTGCCGCGGCTGAAATCGTAGCCGAAACTTTTGACGACCTCTTCGCCAAAATCCCACAATTTTTTCTCGTTATATTTTTTCCGCAAGAAACCATCGCCGACTTGTTTTGCCTCGCTTACGGCTTTGATCAACTCCACCTGCTTGGGGCGCAATCCCTCAAAGATGGCTTTCACATCGGCGGTCTTCATGCCGGGTTCATAATCATCCAGCAGTGTGTCGTAGGGGTGGTCGGCAGGCGGAAAGAATGAAATGTACTTGTGAACAAGTTCTACCATTTTTTGCAGATGTGGCAGAAAGATCGAATAGTCCGATTTTCCCTTTGCTTCCACCCACGCTTCAAAGGATTTCGAAGTGGCTACTGCCTGTTCCGCCACGAAAGACGGTGGAACGCGCTTCGCCTTATCGTAATTTCGGGCGGCAACACGGATCATCGCGGCGTCATCCGAATCTACGCCGGCAAATTCGGGTTTCAGGTCATCGATCAAGCGTCCCACCTCATCGGATGTGAATTTCTCTTGCCTGATCTTTCCCAGCGTCGCCAATTGTTGACCGCGCGCGTCTCCGCCCATCGGCGGAATGTTTACCTGCTGATCCCAATCCAGCACCGATGTGGCTCTAGCGAGATCGGAAACCTCCCCAAGTATCTCTTTCAAGCGAATAAGCTTCTCAGACACGGCAACTCCTGAAATTTTTAATTGACCTTCCAACGAAGCGGTTTATTTTGCAAGGCGGATAAAACCTCGTTGGCGATATCCTCCGAGGCGCGGGATTGCGCTTCGGCAGTCTGCGCCCCGATGTGAGGTATGGCGATCACTTTTGGGTGGAGGACTGCTTCAGTTTCCCCGGGCGGTTCCGCCGCGTACACGTCCAGCGCGGCGCCAGCGACCTTGCCGCTGTTCAACGCGGCAACCAACGCGGTTTCGTCGATGATGCCTCCGCGCGCCGCGCACACGATGCGCGCGCCGTCTTTCATCTGTGAAAACGCCAGCGGACCGATCATATCGCGCGTTTGCACGTTGAGCGGCAGATGCAAGGAGATGAAATCAGACCACCCGTACAGATCTTGTATCGAGACAGGCTCCGCTCCGCGTTTTGAAATTTCATCTTCCGAGATCAACGGGTCGTAGGCGATCACATTCATGCCGAAGGCGGCGGCGCGTTTGCCCAACTCCACGCCGATGCGCCCAAAGCCGATCACGCCGAGCGTTTTACCGTTCAACTCCACCCCTTCGAGGTCTTTTTTGAGCCACTTGCCTTGCTTCATGCCCGCATCGGCGCGGGGGATTTCGCGGGCGAGGGCAAGCATCAACCCGAAGGTTAATTCGGCAACGGCGATCGAAGTGGACATCGGCGCGTTGACCACCACGACGTTGCGCTTTTTTGCCGCGTCGAGGTCGATGTTGTCCACGCCGACGCCGGCGCGGCCGATGGCTTTGAGGCGGGCGCCCGCTTCCACAACAGAGGCAGTCACCTTCGTCCGACCGCGAACGATGAGTCCATCGTAATCGGGAATCGCTTTGAGGAGGTCGTCCGCTGAAATATCGCGGCGATCATCCACATCCGCGTGGGAGCGCAAAACATTCAAACCGCTTTGGTCGAGTCCGTCCGTAATGAGGATTTTTAATGGTGTCATACTCGAATTTTATCACGTAGGGTGAGATGCTATCTCTGTTCGTTCATCAGTTGAACTGTTGGGCGAACGCCCCCTGTTCAGGCGGCAGTCTCGTTCATGCGGCAGTTGAACTGCCGCATGAACGAGGACTATTCATATCGCAACGCCTCGACCGGCTCGAGGTTCGCCGCGCGGTTGGCGGGGTAGATGCCGAAGAATAATCCGACCGCCGCCGAAAAGATCGTGGCAAGCGCCACCGCATCGGTCGTGACGACCGGGATGAAGTCTGTGCCGTTTGCCGCGGCGATCTGCCCCACTGCGTAGGCGATCACCCAGCCAAGTAGGATGCCGATGATCCCGCCGATGAGACTCAACAAAGAAGACTCGGTGAGAAATTGAATCAAAATATCGCGCCTGCGCGCGCCGAGCGCTTTACGTAAGCCGATCTCGCGCGTGCGTTCGGTGACCGAAACAAGCATGATGTTCATGATGCCAATGCCGCCCACGAGCAGGGAGATTCCCGCGATGCCGCCCAGGAAGATGGTGAGCACGCCGGTAATGGCGGCGAACGTTTGCAGAAAATCCTGCTGGGTAAACACGGTGAAATCGTCACTGCCGATCGGCGTGCGATGGCGCTGGCGCAAAATGTTTGCGATCTCCTCCGAGGCTTGGGGAACGGTCTCTCCGCTTGTGGCTTGCACGAAGATCACATCCACTTCATCGCGCGCGTTACGTTTGAGCAGACGCGCCTGCGCGGTGGTAAACGGGAGGTAGGCGCTGTTATCCTCACTGCCAAACGCGCCGCCCCCTTTCGCCACCAACACGCCGATAATGCGGAAGGGCTGTCCCTCAATGCGGATCGTTTCGCCCACAATGCCGTCATGCCTGCCCATGATCACATCGGCGGCTTCGGGACCAAGCACCACAACCGACATGCGCCCCAGCAAATGCTCCTGGTTGATAAACTCGCCTTCTGAAAGTTCCAGGTTGCGAACGGAAAAATATTCGGGGGTGACGCCGGTGATCGTGGTGGACGCGTTTTCACCGGCAAAGGTGATGATCCCATTGCCTTGAATCGCCGGCGCGACAACCGCCACCGAAGGCGCGGCAAACGGGTCGGCAAGCGCTTCGGCATCGGCGAGAGTCAACGGGCGGTCGTTCCGCGCGCTGCTTCGATCTGGCGCTTCTTGCTGGCTTTCAGGACTGCCGCGAAACACGAACAATAAATTCGTGCCGATACTGCTGATCGAACCGGTGATGGACGCCTCCGCGCCGTTGCCCACCGCCAACATGGCGATCACCGCGGCGACGCCGATCACGATCCCCAGCACGGTCAGACCGGACCTCAACTTGTTCCCGCTGATGGATTCGAGCGCCTCCAGGAAGGCTTGCGCAATGCTCATGTGGCGCCATCCAGTAGCCCATCGCGCAAGCGGATGACGCGCTGGGTTTGTTCGGCAACTGTTGGGTCGTGAGTGACGATGATCAACGTGGTTCCGCTCTCTTTGTTCAGATCGAGCAGTAAATTCATAATTTCTTTGCCGACTTTCGAATCGAGGTTGCCCGTCGGTTCGTCTGCCATGATGATGGCTGGGTCGTTGACGATGGCGCGCGCGATTGCCACGCGTTGTTGCTGTCCGCCGGAGAGTTCGGCGGGGCGATGCGTCATCCGATTTTCCAAACCGACGGCTTTCAACGCCTCTATCGCCCGCGCGCGCCTGCCCCTCGCGTTCCCGGCGTATTTGGAATTACTCGAATACCGCAGTGGAAGTTCCACGTTGGTGATGGCAGTCTGCCGCGACAGCAAATTGAAACTTTGAAAGACAAAGCCCACTTTACGATTGCGAATATCCGCCAATTGATCGTCGTTCAAGTTGGCGACCGTCTCGCCGTCCAACACATATTCTCCGGCGGAGGGGCGGTCTAAACAGCCGAGCGTATTCATCAATGTGGATTTGCCCGAACCCGAGGGACCCATGATCGCCACCACTTCGCCGCGCCGAATATTGAACGATACGCCGCGCAATGCCTCCACTTCCACTTCGCCCATCTGGTAGACCTTGCGTAGATCGTGGGTTTGAATCACCCAATCCATGCTAGCCTCCAAATGGACCTCCAACTTCGACCGGCGGATTGAGAATGATCGAAGCGCCTTCCGAGACATCGCCGCCAACCAGCACGCTCATCGTGTCGGAGGAGGCGCCCAGGCTGACCTCGGTTTTTTGCGGTATGCCATTCACCATCAAATAAATATAGCGTTGCCCATCCAGCAAACGCACCGCGCGATTCGGAATCAAAATCACGTCGTCGATCTGCTCCACCGTGATATTGACAGCGGCGGTCATGCCGGGCTTCACCTCCGCATCGGCATCGGTCAATTCGATGGTGACTTTGAAATTCACCACGCCATTGACATTTGTGCCGGCTTTGGCAACTTCAACCACTTCGCCGTGATAATCCTTGTCAAGGATGGCGTCGAACGAAAGCGTGGCGGGTTGACCGACTGCCACACTGTTGATATCCACCTCAGAAACTTCGACATCCACGAGCAGGCTGGTCAGATCATCGAGACGGAAAGCCGTCGCGCCCGCGCTGACTTGATCGCCGGGGAGCGGGTTGGCTTCGGTAATCGTGGCGGCAAACGGCGCGGACACTCGAGCCAGGTTGAGGGTGGCTTGAGCCGCATCCACGCGGGCTTGCGCGGCGGCGATTTCGGTGAGGTTACCCCCCGCCAGCCGGTCAAATTCGCGTTGGGCATCGTCTAGCTTTGCTTTTGCCAGGGCAAGGTCCTCGTCCGCTTTGGCGATGGCTTCGGCGCCGGCATAACCGCGATATTCCTTCAGGACTGGAATTTTTCGGTTGCCAAATGTTTTGTAGATGATTTCCTTGATGTGAATTTTTCCGTTCAATTCTTTCCGCCAGTTGGCGGCTTTGTCGTACACTGCCTGCGCATCCCGCAAATTGATCGTCGCCTGGGCGAGCGCGGTATCAGAATTGGTGAGATCGTCCAATGCTTGTTGCGCGCTGGCGAGGTCTGCCTCAGCCAGAATGATGCTTTGCGGCAGGGAGGTCTTCTCGAGATAGGCAAGCACGAAATCCGCGGGGACGTTATCGCCCACTTTCGCATTCACCACATCCACTGTGCCTGCCGCCTGCCAGATCAGGGTCGCCGATTGTTTCGCGCGGACGGTTCCCGTCGCGCCAATGGTGGCAACCAGGTTTCCCCGTTCGATCGAAGCGGTTTGGAACTGGCTGGCAGTGTCTGGCTGGGAATTGCGCAGATAGAAAGACCCGCCCACTCCCAAGATCAAGATCAGCAGTACGATCCACAACCATTTTCGTTTCTTGAAAAAATCACGCATGAGGTTCCTCCAACAAAATTCTAAAGCCGGGAAAATTCTACCCGACAAATATGAATTGCCAATGAATTACTTAAGTGATATTCCGCGCCGTCCCGAAGGATGGGTTGAAAAATAGGCGTATTGCGCGAGAGCCTTCGGGTCGTTTCGCGTAAGGCGAATTACTCAACGAGATATACGCAACTATGAAGCCGAAGTTTCTCCGACGACCGCTGAACGGCTTACAGGCGCCACCGTAGAAAACCAGAGCAGGATCGCTCTCTTTGACAAACAAAGGAAACCCGTCCGCTCGTGTTCCAGCGCATCCGTGCTGATATAATTTTCCTGTGTTATATCGAATCGCGCGCATCCTCGACTTCCTCGCCATCACACTCCTCGTCATCTTTGCGGTCTCAGGCGATGCGCCGCGCCTGACCGGTCAAACCGACCGCGCGCGCCTCTACACGCGCGAGATCGAGTTCGATTACCCAAACTGGGTGTGGAATGCCACATGGATAAAGATCGAACAAAATGTGATTGGCTTACCCTACCTCTTCGATCGCGGCGCAAACAAACAGATTGTTTTCGAATACCTGCGCGCCACACAACAATTGATGCAGACCGAGTATTCCCTCGAACTCGTCATCGCCGACCCCGCCGTCACCGACAAAGAAACTGCCAGCGCGCAACTCCGCGCCAACAGAGATATCCTGCTCAAACGGCAGGAGGCGCTGGCTCCGCTGGCTGAGGCAACCTTGCAAGGTCAAATCTCCGAAGCATTGGCAGAACTCAACCTTACCAGCGGCGGCCAGCCCATTCCGCCTGTCTTATATCACACCTCCCCCACACCGCTCGCTCTCGTCGTCTCGCGCCGCGATGCGATCGAACAGATCGCGAACATTTCAATCCTCCCCACCCTCACCATCGACGAACAGATCAAACTCGAAAACAACGTGGCAGATGCGCTGGATGTCTCCACGCTCATCGTCCCCATTGGCGGCGTAGGCGTGTATCCCACCATGGTCACCGAAACCACCGACCTGCGGTGGCTGCTTGAAACCATCGCGCACGAATGGACGCATAATTATCTCAACATCCGCCCGCTGGGAATCAATTACAGCACAACTCCCGAACTACGCACGATGAACGAAACGACCGCGTCCATCGCGGGCAACGAGGTGGGGACTTTCCTCATCGAAAACTATTACCCCGAACTGCTCGCTTCGAATCCCCATTTCGGTTTGGTCGTCTTTCCTCAAACGCCTCCCACCCTCGGCAATCACGACGACCCGCCCCCATTCGACTTCCGCGCCGAAATGCGCGAGACGCGCGTCACCACCGACGAACTGCTCGCCCAGGGGAAAATCGAAGAAGCAGAAGCCTACATGGAAGAACGCCGTCAGGTTTTCTGGCAAAACGGGTATTTGCTCCGCAAACTCAATCAGGCATACTTCGCTTTTCATGGCGCGTATGCCGATATGCCCGGCGGCGCGGCGGGAGAAGACCCGGTCGGTCCCGCCGTCCGAGAACTGCGCGAACAAAGCGACTCGCTGGCAGATTTCATTAATACCATCGCGCAGATGACGTCCTTTCAGGAACTGCAACGCGCCATACAACATTAACCTCATGCTGAAAAAAACTTCATCGCTATTTCTTCTATGCCTATGGGCAACCGCCTGCTCGCCTGCCCCCGCCACCCCCACGATCCACCTCACCCCTTCTTTCGATCTTGTGGCTCCCACCCAGCCATCCTGCGCCACGGTCAACATCGAACCCACGCCGGGACCGGAGGCTCCATCCTTGTTCCCGCCTGAGAATGCAACCGACCGCTCGCTGGGAGCCAGCGAAGCGACGGTTTCGTTCATCGTCTACATCGACTATCAAGATTCGCGCAGTGATTTTTTTGTCGACGTGGCGAATCAATTGCTCGAAGAATTCCCGAAAGACGCGCGGTTCACTTTCCGCCCGTTCCCGCTTGTGGACGTAAACGACAAATCTGCCCTTGCCATGCAAGCCATCGAAGCCGCAAACAGACAGGGCAAATTCTGGGATATGCACAACCTGCTGTTCGCGCAACACGAGAACTGGGCAAACTTGTCGGCGGTGGATTTCGAGCAGTGGGTCACCGCGCAAGCTTCCACGTTGGACATGAACGTTGAGCAGTTCCAATCCGATCTCAAAAGCGGGGAAACCGTCGCGCAAGTCCAAAAATATGCCGACGATGGAAAATCCATCGGCATCCCCGGCACGCCGCTTGTCCTCATCAACGGGCAAATCTACGGCGGACCGCGCGATCATGGCAGTCTCAGGGATATCATCGCGTTGATCCTCATGGGCAAGCGTCAGTTCACATCCTGCCCTCCGTTAACCGTTCAACCCGACCGGCAATATATAGCCACTCTGCGCACCGAAAGAGGCGACATCACGCTCGAACTCTTTGCGGACAAAGCGCCCGTCACTGTGAATTCATTCATCTTTCTCGCGCGCAATGGATGGTACGACGGCATTACCTTTCATCGCGTCATTCTCGACCTGTTCGCGTTAACCGGCGACCCAAGCGGCACCGGCGACGGCAATCCCGGCTACTATATCATCAACGAATTCGACCCATCCCTGCAATTCAACCGTCCCGGCGTGGTGGGGATGACCAACGCCGGTCCCAACGCCAGCGACGGACAATTCTTCATCACCTTCACTCCAATCGCGCAATACAATGGAAAATACACGATCTTCGGTCAATTACTCACCGGCATGGATGTTCTACTTTCGCTCAACCCGCGCGACGCTCAACCGGGAAGCGACACTCCGCCAGGCGACACACTGCTCAGCGTGGAAATCGAAGAAAAATAAGGCTATGGTAAGATACCTCTCATGCCTCTCAATACCTATTCCTCCACCGCGCGCGATGGCGACCTCGTTCAACTTGTCGGCTTGCGCCACAAACATTTCATCTTCAACCTGCAAGCCGGCGCAAAATTTGAAACGCATCGCGGCGTCTTGCAACACGACGACCTGATCGGCAAAGCATGGGGCACGCAGGTTTTCAGCCACCTCGGCTCGCCATTCTTTCTCCTCCAGCCTTCGCTCGGCGACCTGCTCACCAACCTGCCGCGCACCACGCAGATTATGTATCCGAAGGATATCGGCTTCATTCTCGTGACGATGGGCGTCGGACCCGGTCAGACCGTGATGGAGGCTGGCTCCGGCTCCGGTTCGATGACGACCGCCCTTGCCTACGCCCTCGGCGCGGAGGGGCGCGTGATCTCGTATGAAATCCGCCCGGACATGCAAAACCTTGCCCGCAAGAATCTTGCCCGCTTTGGGCTCGATACCCGCGTAGAGTTCAAATTGCGCGACATCGGCGAAGGCTTCGACGAAACCAACGCAGATTCATTTTTCCTCGATGTGCCCAACCCGTACGATTACATCTCACAAATCCGCGCCGCGCTCAAACCCGGTGGATTCTTGTGTTGTTTGATCCCCACCTTTAATCAAGTGGAGAAGACCCTGCAATCGTTGCGCCAGACGAACTTTGCGTTCATCGAAGTGTGTGAAATTTTATTGCGCTACTACAAACCCGAACCGACGCGCCTGCGCCCGACCGACCGCATGGTGGCGCACACCGGCTTCTTGCTCTTCGGCAGAAAGATCGAACCCAGTGAAGATCCGCGCGGGAGGGAACTCAACGAAGAAATAGAAAAAGGAGATTCGTAGCCAATGCGCCGCCTATTTCGCCGCCAAGCCAAAAAGAGAGCCGGGCACATCCCGCCAATTTTGCAGGAAGCCAATTTTGCTTTTGATAAAGGCGAGTATGGACGCGCTGGAGAACTCTTTGAACAGATCGCCCAAACCGCCGATGCGCGCGGCGGTCCGCGCGCGCCGCTCTTTCATCTTCAGGCTGGGCGAGCGCGGATATACGCCGGGCAAACAGCGTTGGCTATCCCTTCGATCAAACGCGGGCTGTCCCTGCTGGCTGAGCGAGGACAATTTCAACGCCTGCTTCAAGCGCGACGCCGCGCGCTCACCGAATTGAAAGAACGCGGGTTGCACGAGGAAGCCGCCGCCATCGACTCATGGCTGAAATCGATCTCCCCCGAATCCTCCGAACTGGATACCCAAATACCACAAGGTAAAAAGCCCGTCCTGCCCACGCACTGCCCGCAATGCGGCGCGGTTCTGCGACCCGATGAAGTGGAGTGGCTGGACGAGATCACCGCCGAGTGCGGGTATTGCGGAAGCCCGGTGAGGGAAGCAGATTCGTAAGACAAAGTTCCACTTTGTCGAACAGTTAGGGATGCAGTTCGATTTGCTTGGCAAATCGTGCATCCCGTTCGCAGTGCAACTGCGAACAAACATACAAGTTATTAATTTACCGACCCTTAATTTGTGCTGCAATGCGCGAAATGAACCTCACTGAAGAATTTATCTCCCAGCGACTGTGCGAGGCGCTTCAATCCGCAGGCACATCCTCCGATGGGTACGCGGAATTGGAACTCACAGACGAAACGCGTCTGAAATGCGCGGCGGTTCTGGCGCCGCTGGTGCGGCAGGATGACGAATGGCATCTGCTCTTCACCCGCCGCACCGACCACGTCGAATCACACAAGGGGCAGGTCTCCTTCCCCGGCGGCGCATGCGACGAGGGCGAATCCACGCCGGAGCAAACAGCCCTGCGCGAGGCTGAGGAAGAAATCGGGATACGCCCCGGCAATGTGAAAATTTTAGGACGGCTTGCCAACCTCATCACCATTTCCTATTTTCGGGTTACGCCGGTGGTGGGCGTGGTGAAATGGCCCACTGTGTTCCGCGTAGGCGAGCATGAAGTGGCGCGTGTTTTCACGATCCCGCTGGGGTGGCTGGCGAACGCGTCCAACCGGTGGCAATTTGAAATAGGGGAAAAGAAGCGTTCCGTCATCGCGTATCATCCCTACGATGGCGAGTTGCTCTGGGGCGCGACGGCGCGTATGACCGTCGATTTGTTGAAGGTGTTGGGGTTTTAAAAAACTTGCAGGGGCGAGTCTGAAACTCGCCCCTGCGTTGTTCGAAACGATTCTTACTTCTTCTCGTCGGAGGCTTCTTCTTCCTTCTTGCCGCGCTCCACCGAGAGTTCGGGTTCGGTCGGGGTGACAGCCGCCACCGCGCCTTCTGCGCCCGGTACCGCCGCTTCCTCTTCGACCTTTGGCATGGTCGCCACGGCAACCATTGTGTCGAGGTCTTCGAGCACGCGCACCTTGTCTGAAACGACCACATCGCGCACACGCAAGCCGTCGCCGATTTTGGCGAGGCTGGAAATATCGACCTCGATGCGTTCGGGCAGGTCGGCGGGCAAACATTCCACGTGTAGTTGTTCCAGGTTATGAACCATCACCGCGCCATGATCTTTCACCGCGCCAGAAACGCCCACAAAATGGATCGAAACCGCTGTGCGAAGTTTTTCGCTCATCGAAACCGCGAGAAAATCCACATGCAGTAAACGGTTCTTGATGAAATCGCGTTGTTTTTCGCGCACGAGCGTCAGATGTTGCGTGCCTTCCACATCGATCGTTACCAGGCTGGAGGAGGTTGCCCTCGCCAATGCCAGCGAAGCGGAGTGCGCCTCCAGATTGATGTTGATCGGGTCTGTGTGACGACCATAGATCACGGCCGGCAATTTCCCCTCGCGCCGCAATGCCTTCACTTGCTTGCCAACCACTCCCCGCTTTTCCGCTTTTAGTACAACTTTCTCCATCGTTACTCCTTGAGCGCCTCTCACCCGTCGGTTGCGGACTGAAGCCCGCGCTCCGGATTACCTTCGCTCTATGAAATGATTTTCTGTAGTGACGAATTCATTCGTCATCTTTAAAGCGACTGAGTCGCTACTACATTTAACTTCGCCGGATCAAAAACCGACCCAACAGCAACATCAACCCGCCAAACAAACCGCCGATCAGCCCGGCAATCACCACGCCGCGCGTATCGAGGGTGGTAATGACGTTTCCATTCACATTTCGCGCCAGCAGGACAACCGCGCGCACATCCTGCGCGTGGACTTCCTGCGCCGCCAGATAGCCCACCGTGCTGTGATGGATATCCGCACTTCCCGCGCCGATTACGGCTGTATACCCGCTGATCGACACGTTCTCCGCTTGGACGATCCCCGTTGCCGTGTTCTCCAACTGCGCCTCGGTGGCGTTCACCATTCCTAACGCAGACTGCCGCGTGGTAACTTGGTTGGCTTTCACATTCGCCGCCGCGCTATTTTGCATTTCCACTTCCTCGGCGCGGATGAATTCCGCGTCCGCCTGGCGCATCCGCACCAATTCCGCATGAACGGATTTCACATCGGCGTGCATGACGTTCGTCACCTGTGGCGATTCGAATTCAGGAAGTTCTTCGGGTTCGACCATAGCGGGCGAGATTTTACCACAAGAAACCTTGCCTAACGATCACGAAACCGCTCAACAACAGGGGCAAGCCACATGCCTGCCCCTGCCCTGCCGTCATTATTTCGGAGTCAACACCAGATGCCCTTCGGTATCCGCGATGATCGCGGAGTGTTCCCACAACATGGGATAGTATTCTATATTTGCCCAAAGCGGGGCGAGATCAATGTAGTGAGGGTGATACGCGTGACCAGATTGCCCAGTGGTATGAACGGTAACCGAATTGCTCAATACACCCAAATCCACGATCATACGCATCGAAGGCAGCCAATTGGTCTCGTACCCATCGCGCACCGACCAGCCGGTGGCGTTGACAATCGCCTCGCCGCCGCCTGTCGGGAAAGGTCCGCGGTTGAACAGGTCTTCGATCAGACCGATACCGGACTCGCCCAAAGTGCCATTACGGAATGTGGAGGCATGCATATCGCCCCATTTCCATTTCGATGTGTCACTGCCAAACTTCTCTTCCAGTTCAGACACTCCTTCGGCAAAGGATTTTTTGATGATCTCTTCGCGTGTTTCTACAACCTCGGTAGTGGATGTATCGTCCCACCAGCGACTCGATTCGTCCATGTGGCGCATCACTTCGTTCCAGCGCGAGCCGCCGTCCGGGTAGTAACGTTCCTCGGGCATCTCATCGTTGAATGTGTTTTTGAGCATGCGCCGCCAAAAGGCGTTGAACATCGCCGCCGCGGAGGAGTCGATACTGTCCTGATAATCCCAACCTGTCAGCAAGCTGGCATGTTTTTCGGACAGCCCTTCCGTCTCTAAAAGAATTGGGACGTACTGGGCGGCGACAGCATCGAACGAATCGCCTTGCATCTGTTGAATATAAGCGATGTCGATTTTTCCCGGCGCGTCCTGAATCATATCCACGATGCGTTGCGCCCTAAACCCGTAATCCCAATCATAGGTGATCCAATTGGGGTAATCGAACGGCGGGACGCGGTTGTTGGCAGTGACAATATATCCCTCGTCCGGGTTCACCGTATAAGGCAATTCTTCAAAGGGAAGATAGCCCGTCCACTCGTATTCATCCGTCCAGCCGGGAACGGGGAGCGTCCCATCTCCTTTGGCTCGAATCGGAATGTCGCCGGGCATTTGGTAGGCAATGTTGCCATTCACATCGGCATAGATCAAGTTTTGCGGCGGCACGTGGAAATCCTTTGCCGCTTCTCGAAATTCATCCCAGTTTTTCGCTTTGTCAAACCCCCAGATGGCTTTGAAAGGCGTGGAGGGGGCAAGCGCCGTCCACTGGAGGGCGATCACATATTGTTCCGGTAAATCCACACCGGCGCGATCTTTAAAGGGCACAAATTCCTCGTCGCCCGCTTCCCCTTTGTCTTTCAAGGGACCGTAATCGTCAGAGATCACGGGACCGTGACGTGTCAGTCTCACCGTATGGCTGATCGGTTCGCCGCCCGCCACGTGGATGATTTCCTCGCGGGTTTCGAAATCGACCCATTCGCCATTGACCTCATATTGATTCGGGTTTTCGGGGTTGACCCGTTCGATATACAAATCCATCACATCGGGACCCACATTGGTGAAACCCCAGGCAATCTGCTCGTTATGCCCGATCACCACACCGGGAACGCCGGGGAACGAGAAACCCGCCACATTATACGGACAGGCATCGGAGACCGGTCTACATTCCAAGTGAACCTGATACCAAATGGACGGCATCTGTATACCAAGATGGGGATCATTGGCGAGGAACGGCTCACCGGTAGAGGTAAGGCTTCCGGACACCGCCCAGGAATTTGACCCAACCCCATCCCCCAGCGGACCCAGCGCAACGTCTAACAATGACACGTTGTTCTGAAGAGTGGCGAGCACATCGTCAGGGATGTTGAACGCCGCGGCAGGAGTCGCATTGCGAGCAACCGTCTCGCCGCCGATCTTGTTGACGATCACCGGATGATCCGACGGGTATTCAGGGAATAGTTCGGCAACCTGCTCGGGCGTAAGCGTCTTCATTAACACTGCCCGTTCGATTTCCTCGCCCATGTTGCCGCGCAAATCCCATGCCATGGCTTTGCCCCAGGTCAGGCTATGCACCGGCGTCCACGGTTCGATCTTGTAATCCGGCGCAAGGATGGGCAAACCCAGAAGGGCATATTCGAGGCTGAGGTCAACAGCGTCTTTGCCTTCGATATAGGAGTTGACGCCGGCCGTGTAGGCATTCACCAGCGCTTTCGACTCGGCGTCGAGCAGTTCATACTCCTGTTCGGCAGTGACGCGCCAGCCCAGCGTGCGCAGGAACGCGTCGGTATCGGCTTGCGATGGGAACATTTCGGCAATTCTGCCGGACCCCACATGACGCCAGAAGTCCATTTGCCAGAAACGGTCTTGCGCGTGGATGTATCCCTGCGCGAAGAATAAATCGTGCTGGGTGGTCGCATAAATATGAGGGATGCCCACGCTATCGCGATACACATCCACAGGTCCATCAAGCCCTTCAAGTTGAATCTCCCCATCAATTTGTGGGAACGATTTCGGCGCGACGGTGTTCGGGAGATAACTTTTGAAATAGAACCCGCCGCCTCCGGCAAGGAGCACGGCGAGAATCAAAGCGCCCAAGCCCGCGCGTTTGAGAATGGTCTTTGTTTTTGACATGGTAGCCTCCATATGTAATGTATCGAGGCGAATCTTTCACCTCGGCTCGATGGGTTTTATTTGTTCAGCCACGCAATTCGCAGGAACCTTTGAGAAATGCTCTTTTCTCTATGATCTCTGCGGCGAAAATGATTTTCGCCAGAGGTCTATTGTGTAATTCCCAACAATCTTGGGAACCAATACCATAACACATCCCGCGCGGGCTTGCCATGCACCGACGCGGATTTGTCCTGTAACTCAACCGGCGCAAAATATCCGCGGCTGACCAACCCGCTCACCCATGAGCGCGCATTCAGGGCGTTGAAGATGGCATCGTAGATATCCACTTGTTGTTGCAGGTCGATGTTTACGGTGGCGAGGTCTGCGTTGGGGCGGCTGAGGGCGGTCCAATCGAGGCAGGTCCCGCTCGCGCTGGGAATACATCCTGTGGCTGAATTTGTCGCAGACGGGTACGATAGCGCGATCACAAATGGTTTGGCGATCTGTTGTTGCCACGGCGCAATATTCTGGTCGAGGAGTCTGCCAGCCTCATTCATCATATCTGTCTTGTTGGGGGCGGCAAGCGAACTTATTTTTGCGAACCACAACAGGTATACGGCGTCGGTGTCTTGCAAGACCGTCACCGGCGGCGTGAAATCGGTGGTGTTGTATGGGATTGCAAAAAGCAGGTTTCCGCGGAAGCGCTGGCGAATCTCCGCGATAATCGATTTCCAACGGGCGTCCGCGTCGGCTGGGACTCCGCTGGGGGAGCCATCGGCAAGCTTCCCGTTGGGAAGAGCCGGGAGAATCCAATCTCCACCGATGATCAAGCCCTGCGCGCCAGATTGTGTTGCCTGGTCGGCAAAATGGATGGCGAAGGCGCGATAGTGGTCGAACCAGTCGTTCCACCAGGTTCCATCGCGCGGGGCTTTGCTCCAAAAATCGGCGGCGTTCGTAGCGAAACGGGGTTGTGGAAATATGGCAACGTTGAGGCTTTGCGCGCGCGCTTGGGTGACCGCGTCGAGGGTGTCTTTCCAAAACGCGTCTTTGCCGGGCTGTTGCGCGAACACGATCGGGCTGACCCGTTCGTACGTCCACGAGGGAGTGTAGATCACCCAGTTCGCGCCGATGCCTTTGATGTTTTGGAGGGCGGCATCATTGAAGCGCGGGACGTTGGGATCGTAATACGCCTGATATTCGATGCCCGCTATAAACCCGGCTCCGCGCGACGGGATGTTGGTTTGCACGAGGGTGGCGCTGCCGGCAACCTGGGGCCAAGCCCACGCATCGACCGTGTCGGTGAGGAATTGCGGCGTGATCGTGCCCGAGATGTTGCGCCCATGCGCTGTGGGACCGACTTGTTTCGATTCGTCCGCCGAGTCGCATTGGGCGTTGCGGCAGTAACGATAGGCGAACGTCGAACTGTCGCGGAGCGGACCGTATAACTTGAACGTCCAGTGGTTTCCACCGGCGTTTTGCATGGGGATGGGAGGAGTCCAGCCATTGTGCGAGAACTGGATGTAGATGATATCGCCCGGCGGAGTATTGGCGGGCACGGTCACATCAAAAAGGATCGGCGCGTTGGGCGGCCCGTTTTGCCACGAGTGAACGGCATCCTGAATGGTCATATCCTGCGAGCCGACAAGGATGCGGCGCGTGACGAACCTCCCCTCCGAAGTGAATTCCGAATTCCAATACCCATCGCCGATGGTGTATTTGTATTGCACATCCGCGCCAACAGGGAGACGGATCGTGGTGGTGTATCTGCCGTCCGCGCCGAGTTGCAGAATCGGCATCCGGTCGGCGACGGTACTGAGTCCGCCGCGCAGGTCGGCGAAGGTGTTGCCAAACTGAAGCAGGCTTCCCGCGATGCGAAGCGCGCCTTGAGTCCCCTGCGGGATGGAGACGATGAACGTCACGTTCACTTGCGGCAGTTGCTTGAGTCGAATCTGGGCGGCTTGGGTGACCTGGTTATCTGCCACTGCCGCGCCTTGCTGAAAGACCTGGTACGAACCATCCAACGCGTAGGCGACGAGGTTGTGCGTGCCGGCGCGCAAACCGGAAAGCAGGAACCGCCCGGCTGAGTCGGTCAAGGATTGTTCGCCACCGGCGGTTACAAGAATATCGGGGATCGGCTGGTTGGTGTCGGCGTTCACTACAGCGCCGAAAATACTCCCCGAAAGCGTGTTGACCGGCTTGTCCGTCCAACTGCTGACCGTGTCGATGATCTGCGTATTTCCGCTGGCGTAAAACAACCGGTAGCGAATGGGCTGGTCGAGATTCGTGTCTTCTTGCGTGGCGGATGGGTAGCGAACATAAACATAACGGATCACCGCCTGATCGGGGATCTGCAAGGTCCGCGTATAGGTAACGGTATCGATCGGGCTGAGTTCATAATCCACCGGGTTGTATGCCAGCCCGGCAACTTCATCCAACACGCGGATCACAACCTTTTCCCCCGGCAGAAGCGGGTCTGGCACGCGCACGGTAAAGGTCACATCGGCGCGCGGCGCGGGCGTGGCGGTTGGTCCGCCGGGGAGCGGCGTGTTGACGACTGCCGTCGGAAACGTGGGCCACTTGATCAATGAAATGGCGCAGGCTTGATTGACCAACGCCAAAACAGTCATCACAAGAAGCATCCGCTGGGATATGGGAATACGCGCGTTCATTTCTCTCCTCGATCTATCGCTTCATCCGACGGGTTTGCCTGCTCCGAACTCCTCAACAGGTTCCACAGCCCTCGCGCTTCTCCCGCGCAACGCCGCGGCAAAGTAGCTCAACAGGATGCTGAAAAAATAAAGCAGGGTCATCGGCAACATCACCAAACCCATGTTGACCGGGTCGATGGTTGGCGTGACCGCGGCGGCAAGAATGGCAATGATCACAATGGCAAGTCTCCATTGTTCAACTAATACTTTCGGTTGGACAATGCCAACATACGTAAGGGCAAAAATCACCAGCGGCGATTCGAAGAACAGTCCGATCCATAACATCAAGCCTGTGATAAAACCAAAATATTCCTTTGCCGTCCACACTTGGGCGATCTCGGTAAATCCGCCTAAAAACGGCAGGGCGGCTGGAATCAAAAGACGATGGGTCGTCCAGACTCCGCCCACAAAAAGGATCGTGGCGACCGGAATGGCAAGCAGGCTGAATTTCTTCTCGCGAGCCTTCAACCCGGTCGCGGCAAACTGCCAAAAACCAAAAGCAATGAAGGGAATGGAAATCGTCAAGCCGCTGGTCAATGCCACCCTCATATAAACGCCGATCTCTTCGGTCACCTCAATCGCCTGCAATTTCGTAAGCCCGCCCACGGGAATGGCGAGGTATTCCATCAACGGGATGGTGAAATAAAAAGACACTCCCACAGCCACGGCGATGATGACCAATATCCACAGCAGGTGCGCGCGGAAATCCTCCACGTGATCGATCAGCGTTTTTTCCGAGGTCTCATCCGGGTCGGTGTTGAGGTATTTCCACGCCCGCGCCGGGGCTTGAAGAGGAAAGAGGATGATCTTGTACAGAAGAACAAACGGGAACGTCAGCGCCCGCCACAACCGATTAAAAAATTTACTCATGTTTTGTTTCGTCTGCCCGTTCCTCAATTGTCTCAGTAGAGTTGCGCGAAACCGAATCGGTGGCTTGGGGCTTTTTCGGCGCTGGCGGTTTTCTGGTTTGAGGCGCTTTCATCGTGGAAGTCGGGGAGCGTTTGGCGGCCGGCGGAGCGATGACGTTTGTCAAATCCGCTTCCTTTTGAAAGTCTTCAAGGTTTGCTTCGCGCATCAACCGCTGTGGAAGATTGGTAACCTCTTTGAAGGTGTTCGCGATCACTTTCCCCGCGTCGGAAGTAACGTAACGGTTGAGGAGATGACCGATGGTGCGCCCCGCCTGCTTCATGTTTTTCGGTCCAAGAACAATGATGGCAATGAGAACGATAAAAAAGAACTCGGAAGGTCCAACGCCTAAAATTTCCATTTATGCCTTTTGCAGGATTTGTTTGATCTCGTGCTGGTGATCTGCCAACGCGCCAAGCACCCCATTCACAAAACGCGGCGCGGAATCGGAGCCGTAGAGTTTCGCCAGTTCCACCGCTTCATTAATGGCAACTTTGATCGGCGTTTCGTGAAAGACCGCAAACTCCCACAGCGCGATCCGCAAGATGTTCCTGTCGATCGCCGCGATCTGGTCGAGGGGCCATTCCGGCGCATACTTCGAGATCAGCAGGTCTAAATTAGATGAGAGCGGAAGCACTCCAAAGACGATCTTGCGCGTGAACTCCGAGAGATCGTCCGACAGCGGAAAATCTTCCAGCCGCAATTTCAACACATCGCCCGGAATATGATTTGCAATATCCACTTCGTAAAGTACTTGCAGGGCGATCGAACGCGCCCTGGTGCGGGATTTCATGCCAGACCAGCCTCTCCATCTTCGTAATCGATATTCTCAACATGCACATCCACCGCGCCCACATCCATGCCAACCGTTTCGGTCACCGCCCGCGTCACCTGTTCCTGCACGTTACGGCTCACTTCGCGGATATTCACATCGCGTTTGAGGATCAAATGCAAGTCGATGACAACCAAATTATCTTCGACTTCGATCCGCACTCCATCATGGACTCCGCGACGGAACAGACGGTTCACTCCGCCCGTGACGCCTGCCATACGGCTGACGCCCGGCGTCCCCAACGCGGATAATCTCACGATGGTCACAAGCACATCGGGAGCGATGGTGGTTTTATCGAGGGAGGGTAAGTCTGTCATAGATTCTCCACAAACAGAGACTGGCGACCAATCTCCAGTCTCTAATCTCTGTTCTTCTCACATCATCGCCATGCCGCCATCCACGCCCAACACCTGACCGGTGATGAACGCGGCTTGGTCGGAGGCGAGGAACGCGACCGCATAGGCGATCTCTTCAGGCTTGCCTTTGCGCGCCAGCGGGACTAATTTCAGCGACGCCTCGAGCGTTTCCGGCGACATCGCGTCGAGGATTTCTGTGTCCACAAACCCGGGCGCAATCGCGTTGACGGTGATATTTCGCGCCGCAACTTCGCGCGCCAATGATTTTGTGAACGCGATCTGCCCGCCTTTGGATGCGGAATAATTTACCTGACCCGGGTTCCCCATTTGCCCAGCCACCGAAGCCATGTTGATGATGCGTCCCGCGCGTTTTCGCATCATATGTTTGACCGCGGCTTTCGAACAATTGAACGTGGATTTGAGATTCGTCGCGATGACCGAGTCCCAATCGGATTCAGACATCATCATGATGAGAGTATCTTTTGTGATGCCTGCATTGTTGACGAGGATGCTCAGGTCGCCGAATGTGTCAATCGCAAACTTGATCAACGCCTCGGCTTGTTTGAAGTCGGACACGTCCGCTTGAAACGCGGCGGCTTTTCCTCCCGACGATTGCACGGCTTTCACCACTTCATCCGCCGCATCGGAGGATTTGTTGTAGTTGACGACCACTGCCGCGCCGCGCGCCGCGAGCTCGAGCGCCACCGCGCGACCGATCCCGCGCGAACCGCCCGTCACCACCGCAACTTTGTTTTCAAGCGATAACGATTCTGCCATGTATGAGTCTCCTCGCGCGAAATTATACACTGTACTTTGTATTACGTACTGCGTTTTCCATACTGCGTATTGCGTACTATGTAGTACGCAATACGCAGTAACCAGCACGGCTTCACTATTTGCCTTTCAACCCCATGCCCAACGCAACCCCTCCCCCCAGCGCGATGACTGCCGCGAGCAAGAACGCATCCTGCCAAAAACGGATGGGGAACAGGCGGATCAAGGTATCCGAATACAGAAACAACCACGAGTCGCCAACGAAAAATAATTTGTGAAATGCCGTGAAGAAACCCCAAAAGACATTTGGATTGATAACAATACCGATCGCAACGATCAACCCGATGACACCAGCCAACCCAACCATCAACCATCCACCTCGCATCAAGCCTTGACGGTATGCCTGCTCCCAGTGGGAAACCTTTGACCAAATCCCCAGCCCGAGCAAGATCGCCAGGGTCGCATACCACAGATTCAACGCGCCCTTTGTCACCTGCTTGACATCCTCCATGTGACTTAACTCGCGCTCGTTGTACAAGGGAGTCCCATCATCGAATTTCAAATCGCCAAGATACGAAATTTCCGCGCTGTTGATGAGAAACTTCAACGCGTATGGCGCCCACCTCAAACGGTCTTCTTTTGTGAAGCCGTATTCATCACGCGGAAAGTACGGCATGTTGTATTCGACTTGGAGGAAGGCAGTAGTTAACAGTAACCGCAGTCCCAGCCCGATGAGGACGAGGGGGACGAGAATAGTAACGAGCCAGGAGAAAAAAGGGAACATTTTTGTTTTCATTTTTGTCTTATTGTAAGACAAATTCCAAGTTGTGGGTACAAATAGGCTATGCAAAAAAAAAAAAAAAACACTGTGGTATAAGAAAATTTGCTGATAGGGAAGTTTTAATTCATTGGAGGAGGCAGTGATATGGAAAATCAACAGCGCCAATTTACCGATAAGGAAGTAGAAGTAATTCACCTGTTGCTCGAAGGCAAAAGCACACAAGAGATTGCCTTGCAACTTGGCGTTTCGACGCGCGCAGTTGAACACCACCTGACCCATATTTATGAAAAGTTGGAGGTATGTTCTCGAACCGAAGCAGTGTTGAAACTCATTACTTTGTTCAAAAAGTAACAAGATTCGGGAATCCGTAGTTGACAACAAACCCTACACTGATATGATCTAAAATGTTCACGATTATTTAAAGGAGTAAATATGAAAATATCAAGGCTGATTCTGATAATGATGGTCGCCCTAGTAGCGGTAAGTCTTGTCATAAGCAGCGCTGTTGCGGTGAATACCAATATCAGCGAGGTTTCTGCACGAAAGGCGGTGAAGACTAGCGAAGACTCGCTTTTATCGCCAAATAAAGCGCTCTACGATCAATTGAAAATAAAAGTACTCAACAATATAATCAAGGAAGGATGGTTCTATATTCGCGAGCATGTTCAATATGATGTTGATGCTCCTACAGAGAAAGATGTCCTGCCTCTTGTAAACTCTAGATCGGAATCGTGGTGGTACATCAACGCCGCAGGTATGGTGGAGAAGTCAATAAGCATTCAAAGGACAGAGGATGGCCAAGTTATCCAGGTAGGCATGTTTAGTAATGGTACAGCATGGAATACGACAGTAGATGAGATTATCCCAACCGAACCTTATATACTTGTGCCTGATTATGGATTAGCCTATCATCTAAAATTCCCCGACCTCAAAAGCGAACAAATCGACAAGGACGGAAAAGAATCTATCCAGTTCAAAATTAAATATGTCGAGAAGCAACCTTTGAAAATGCTGGATTATTCAAAAAAACTTCTTTCCATGGAATATGAATTTGTGTTTGACGCCACCACAGGTTTTATCGTTAGCGAAATGAGCACTGTAAACTTAGAAGACGGATCTCGGCGTGTATTAATGAATCTTCAAATCGAAGAGATAAGACTTGATTACGAGCCACCCAGCGACGTCCTTGAGTATTTCACCCTAAAAGAAAATCGGGAGGCGCAACAATGATATCGCTCCAGCGAAATTTCCATCTTGCTATTCTATTGGTCATAATCACAAGCGTATTAATTCCAGTTGGTGTTCTTGCAGGAACATCTTCGACGAACGGTGGAGTAGGGGATGCCAATTGCACGGCTTCGAAAACCATCACGCAAGGGTCTACTTGGACTGCGTACGTAAGAAGCCAGTGTGATCTTGGAATAGGGCAAATTGGTTATACGTGGTGGACAGTTCGGCAATATTGCGCTCCTTCTAACGCATATACTACCCGTTTTCAATCGTCAGTAGGCGCAGTAAACACCAACGCAAATTCATTTCAGCGATCCTTTGCGGGTATAGCGTATGCCGGTTGCACATCCTCGATACAATTGCAAGACCTTGGTCAACATGATTTTAAAACGATAAATAATACGTGGCGCCCCACTGTAAATCGCTACGAGATACATTACTAGAAGGCGCTGAATGTCTCAATGAAACCAAAAAGCCCCGAATTTCCATTCGGGGCTTTTTTACTCCAAATACTCCGTCCCACCCTCGAGAATAAATCGAATCACCATATCATTGACGATCCATTCGATAGGCGCGTGATCGTCGGTGAAGACGGTGGCTGGCTCGTAGTCCGTATTGAGGTTGGCAAATGTCACAGTCATGGTTGTGATTAGCAGTGGATTGACTGTGGAGTCACTTGATAACGCCAACAAGTTCATCGCAAAATTCTCAGGGATGGTTTTCTGCTTGGTGGCGAAGATCATCGTGTTCAACGAGCCGGGAATATCCACTGTATATATGGAAGGGAAAATAGTCGCCATCGTGGTGGCGAGTCCGTTGATGAGGCGGCGGTCGCCGGGGACGGAGGCAGAGTTGATGGTGAGCACCCCGTTCTCCGTCAGGTGGGAGGCGCAGATCTCGAAGAATTCTTGCGTCGTCATGTGCGGAGGAATGTACGGCGGGCGGTACGCGTCCACGGCGATGATGTCGTATTTTTGTTCGCTTCGTTCGAGGTTGAGACGACCATCGCCGATGATGACATTTAGGTTGGGCATGTTCATGTCAAAATAGTTGCGCCCCACTTCGACGATCTTCGGGTCGAGTTCGTAGCCGTCAATGGGAATGTCGCCGTACACAGCGGTCATTTGCCGGGCAGTTGTCCCCGCCGCGAGACCAACGATAGCGACGCGCTTAACGTCCGATGGTTTTTTATTTGCATAAAAATACGGGCTGGCGAGGAATTGATCCCACGGCCCGTTGTATTGAAGCGTGTTGGGGCTGTAGATCGAGTGAACGCCCTGTCCCTCGTTGAGACGCAGGACCGTGAAGCCGTTTTGATTCAACACCTCGATGTAGTTGTACGCGGATTCAGTTTCGTAGACTTGCGCCGCGCTCGCCTTCATGGATTGATTCGCGGTAAGCAGAGCAAGCGCAACTAGTATGAACGGCATCCAAACATGCTTGAGCATGTCGCGTTGACTAGCAAACCGCGCCAACCCAATGAGCGCGACCAACAAAAGGATCATGCTGAATAATAGAAACGTGTTTTTCGTTCCAATCGCGGGGATGGTGACGAGGGTGGGCAGGAACGTCCCGATGAATGAGCCGAGAGTCGAGATCGAATAAATTTGTCCCGAAATTTGTCCCGCGCGGGAGGTGTCGTCAACGGTTAGTCGAATCGCATAGGGAGAGATTGTTCCGAGCAAAGTGATGGGAACGATGAACAGAATCAACACCGCGATGAACGACGCGCCGAGGATTCCCACTTGCAGTGAATCGAACGCAGTTGCCGCGGCTCGCAAAACGGGACTCGCAATGTAGGGGACGAGTCCCAGCGTGAACGCGCCCCACGCGAGGACGCGATACATTGCGGCGGGAGTCGGGTTCGCATCCGCCCATTTGCCGCCGAGGAAATATCCGAGCGTGAGGTAGATGAGGATCAGTCCGATGATGCTTGCCCAGACGATGTTGCTCGTGCCGAACACGTTGCCGATGAGTCGTCCCGCCGCGAGTTCGGCGGCGAGGGTGGTCATGCCTGAGATGAAGACGGTGAAGAGGAGGTATTTTTTCATTGGGGAGGATTATACCGTTTGACGGGGATGGTAATTGGGAGAATTAGAGAATTTGAGGAGCAGAGATTAGAGACTGGAGACTAGAGATTGTTAGGGCGATTGCATCTAAATTGAGGTAAAAAAGGGCTATCTTGAAGGAGATAGCCATGACAAAGAAGCCATTGGAGGCGATCGCCGAGCATTTTAGCAAAGTGAGCGATCCGCGGGTGGATCGAACGAAGGAACATAAACTCATAGATTTGATCAGCATCGCCATATGTGCGGTGAT
>NZ_DBNHEF010000025.1:0-40245 GCF_057138825.1 Candidatus Defluviilinea gracilis | reverse complement strand
CGAGTTGCAAGTCTTTGAATTGGACGGGTCCTTCGATAACGGCGTGCGTGCCGATGACGATTTTTATCGAGCCGTCTGAAAGACCAGAGCGAATTTGTTCTTTCTCTGATTCGGGCGTGTCGCCAACAAGCAATCGAATTTCTTCGGGCTTCAAAATATCTTTCAGAAGATTCGTGAAGTTGCGATAATGTTGTTCCGCAAGGATCGAAGTCGGCGCCATGATCGCGGCTTGCGCGTTGTTCGATGAAATGATTCCAGCGGCTATTGCGGCGACGACCGTTTTTCCAGAACCGACATCGCCTTGCAAGAGTCGATTCATGGGCTTGCCCGAGTCGAGGTCAGCGCGGATGTCTGCGATGGCGTGTTCTTGCGCGAACGTCAGGGTGAAGGGAAGCCCCGTCTTTAGCGAATCCAGCCACACGTCCGAGACAGAGAAGCGACGCGCCTCCACAGACTGCCAGTCGCGGCGTTGTCGCAGAACTCCCATTTGCAGATAAAAAATTTCATCGAAGGCGAGTCGCTCGCGCGCGGCTTTGAGTTTATCCTGCGACGATGGAAAATGAACTTGCAACAGCGCCTCGCCGAGCGGCATGACGCGCGCCGCGTTGCGCACGCTTTCGGGAATCGAATCGACCACCGCGGGCGCAAAATATTCGACGACCTGCTTCATCACATTGCGCAGCCATTTTTGTGTGATGCGTTCGGCAAGCGGATAGATCGGCACGATGCGATTCGTGTGCAGGTTTTCAGCCTCCACCGATTCCCAATCGGGGCTGTTCATCACGAGGCGACCGAGATATTGATCCACCTTGCCCGAAACAGAAATCGCATCGCCAGATTTGAATCGATTCGCAAGCCACGGCTGATTGAAATACGAGAGTCGCAACGCGCCCGTGCCGTCGCCGATGACGACTTCAACAATTGAAGCCTTGCCGCCGCGAATCGGTCGCGTATGCACGCTTTGAATTGTTCCGATCACAGTCACCTGTTCGCCGTAAAATAATTCCTTGATCGGTTTGAGTTGCGAGTAATCGTCGTAACGGCGCGGGTAGTAATACAACATGTCGCCGAGCGTCACCATGCCGAGCTTGGCGAACGTCTCCGCATTTTTCGGACCGACGCCTTGAAGCACTGTCAACTTTGCATCGAGCGCGGCGGGCGTGGATGAATGACGCGCGCCCGCAACGGATTCGGATCGCGGCTGCGCTTGCGGACGCGGACGTTGTTCGTGCCGCTGTGGATGTTGCGGGTGCGATTCTCTTTTCGGTTCGGACTCAGGTTTGGGCTGGTTCTGATTCTGCTGAGGCGGACGCGGCGCCTCTTGCCGCCCTTCAACCTGACTCTGCGCCCGCGGCTTTTGCTGCGCTTCAGGATACGCGTCCCCGATGCGCTTCCACAATCCCTTCAACGCGTCGGCGCGGGACTGGGGGCTGAGTCCGTCATACGAGCGGAGTCTCTGCACGACGGCTTGGATCACCTCTTCTTGAATCCCGTCTGCGCGCGCTTCCCCTTCCCAAAAGTTGAGCATCTCTGCCAGCCCGCCGATGATGGCGGTGTTGGCATATCCGTTTTCGTGTTCGAGTCGGAAGAACTTACGTAGTTTCTCCAATGAGGTCTGCATGAAAGGTATTTTATCATGGGGGAATCAAGGCTTCAGAACCTGGATCGTTCTTCGTCCAAGATAACCCTCGGCATATCTTGAAAAATTCTCGTGAAAGGAACTCAACCAACCCTCGATGAATGTTCTGGACTCGAACATGGGGAGCAGGTCCACAGCCAGGTCGGAGTCTTTAATTCCTTTCACTTTTTCACGCAATGCCTGTATGGCGGATTCAACGGTATAGGGATTCTTCCCGTCCTTCGACAGTTTTTCAGGCAGAGGCTGAATGCCCTTTTGCATATACCAAAGCAAATCGTAAAAATCGCGCCCCTTGATGTACGCTCCTGCTTTGCCGCGCTGGAAATTTCGTTCCAGGCAGGCAATGATCTTGCCAGCCATCATGGTCTCCAATGAGAAGTGAATGGGGACAAAACTCCGCCCATAGTAAAAAGACGGCGTGCTTTGCAAAACAGCCACCTGCTTGTGATGGCTGATCTCCACTTTCAAGTGCAGGGCTTCGTTCGCGTAATTGGAAACCCCAAGTGAATTTAACACAGGAAATTTCAACGTGACTCGTAGAACGCCATGTGCTCCCTGTTGTGATTTTACGTTGGCGCTTTCATATCCGAATGTTCGGCGATAATAGGAGGATAAATCGTCTGCCAGTGAGGAAAGGTCAATTTCCGCGCTATTGTCGAAGTCCAAGTCTTCCGAGAGTCGGTTCAGTCCGTATATCACGTGCAGGCAGGTGCCGCCGTAGAAATTGAGTCGGCGATAGGCGGGGTGATTGTAAATGAAATCCAAAACATGAGATTGCAGCGCCTCTTTGAGCAGAATCCGTTTCGTCTCGACGGACAGAAGCGAGTCCTTGGAATCGAGAACGTTTTGCAGGGTTTGGATCAATGTTGCCATATGGTATTCCGAAAATTTTCAAGGATGTCATTCATCTTGCGTGACCTGCTTTCTTCCACATACTGGGCAAATTCGTCCCTGTCATTTGCGGAAAATTCATCGAGATTCAAACGCAATTCGTCTGCAAGATCGAACTTCACGGTTCGATACGCCGAGGCTAACGGGCGAAGATATAAATAATCGAACAATGCTTTCGCCACCGACGCTTTTGCATAGCGGATTCCCATGTATTCTGAAAACGCAAACCCGCGATATAAGTCTGCGCGGATGTTGCGATACCAAAACACACCAATGCGATTTTTGATCGTACGCGTATTTTTCGTTGTAATGCAGGTGATTGGGTAAGTGACTTCGGTCAGGATGTTGTTCTGCTGTAAGATAAACTCAAGCGAAAGGTAGGATTGGGGCAGGAGAACGGCGCTGATCGCCGCCATGAAGGCTGGATCCTTGCTGTGCTGTTCGTAAAAACGCCGCGTCATATACACTCCCTTTTTCAAAGGGATAACGCGATCTGACGTCGACCAACGGTGTAAACGGACGCGGGAACTTTCAGGTGACTCCTTGTCGAGCACCTGCCTGATTCCCTCCACGGTGAAATAGGGCATGGCTTCAAATGGGCGGAGAGGGTCTGTTTTCATTTTATATCGGATAATATACAACTAATGTATATTATCCGATATAAAACAATTTTCGTCAAGTTATAGGTTGCTTCATGGAAATAGCCAAAGGAATCTTGTTCGGGAAGACATGGAAAGGAAATTGGCGGTAGCTTGCATTATAGAAATAAGAACTCGGAGGTCTCCAAGACCTCCAGTTTCTGTTTGAACAGAGGAAAACAGAAGTCACGGGATCGATTCAGCCATTTTGATCAATTCATCTGCCATATTCGGGTCGAGGCACCAGAGATCGTAAACGGTATTTTCGTCATATCGCCACTTGATGCTTACTTTGCCGGAATAATCATACTGTTGGGTATCAAGATCCCACACACCGCGAGTAAGAACGGCGGGCTTGCCATTGAGCATAATTTCTTCCATTGCCCCTTCCTGAACATAAAACCCGCAACCCGGGGTGTCAGATTGACACTGCGCAATAAACAGTCCGATCATTGGAAATTGTCCTTTTTTTCTCCAGATAACATCAACTGAAGGTGTGCCATCACCCCAGACGTGGTATCGTGTATCAACCTCTTGTTCATAGCCCTCTGGCAAGTAGGTTGGGAGTTGGACGGGGGAAAGAAAACGATCCCTTGCCTGCTCCCACGACAAATAGTCAGGCACGAGTTCGACTTCGGGAATATTAGGGTCGCTTGGATTCTCAGAGATCGTTTCAATGGACAGTCCACCGATATCCACGATCCACCCGATAACCTCGGCGCGGACCGTGAATGAAAAAGCCATCAATGAACCAAATACGAGAGTCAAGGTGAGCGCTGAACGCATGATATAGCTTTTTATTGTTTGAATGCGTTCTTTTCTTTCAAGCCGCATATGGACTTTTCCCACAAAACTGACGTTGGGTTGTTTTCTAAATTGTTTGAGATAGTCTTCGTTCATCTTGCGCCTCCTATTTGTTCACGGAGTTTTTGCAAAACACGATTGAGAATCGTGCCGACGTTGCTTTCGCTCAACCCTGTGACAACAGATATTTCACGGTTGTTTAAGTCCGCGCCGAATTTGAGCGAGATGAGTTCGCGCTCGCGCTCGGGTAAATCTGTAAGCAGGCGGGATAATTGCTGAATATTTTGAGATTGTTCAAGACGAGGCTCGATTGCCTCCCCATTCGTTGTTTCAGCCATTGAAATGGGCAACAAGTCTCGTCGCTTGCGCAAATAGCTGACAACTTCATTTTTGGCAATCGAGAATAGCCACACCGAGAAAGCGGCGCGATCCTTGCGGTACTGATGGCGTTTGGTCCACGCTTTTTCCAAGACCGTCGAAGTGAGTTCCTCGGCAACCGACTCCTCACCAAGCCGATAACGGAAATAGTTGTAGAGTCTCGGCAGTTCATCCTTAACCACCGAATCCCAGTTGATATCTTCTACAGAGGCTGTCATTGCCTTCCCGATTGCTTCGTTTTGCACTGTCATCTCATGGATTAATACGCGTTTTACAGGAATGTATCACACGAACCCCGAATTTTTTTCCCACTAATATTTGATGTAATCAAGAACTCGGAGGTCTTGGGGACCTCCGAGTTCTGTTATTTGAGTTTCGTTATGCGGCAACCGTCTCGAAAGCCACCCTAACCGCATCTGCTGATTGAGCGGTAAAGTTCAACTTCTCGAACCCTATGACTTTACCTTCTCGGTCTTTCATCAAGACAATTTCCTCACCTGTTTCTTCCGCGACAAATTCATCGGCAGGGTTGCCGAACCAAACCGTAAGCGTATTACCCTCACGGTCATAATAAACTTTTACTTGTGCCATACTTGCACTCCTTCTTTGATCGCGCCTGTCGGATACGTCGTGATCAAAAATCCTTCTCTTTCGTTGGTTCTCTTGGACACCGCGCAGATCCAACGCCTTGCCCGTTCAGATTTGTAAAACAGAAAAACGTTCTCGTCCGATTTGCTTTGGCGAATTTCGTCGGGCTGTTCTAATGCCATTTTGACATCTTGTTCGCGTCCTGCCATGACAGGGTGCTTGATGGAAACAATCAACTCCCAGTAGTCCTTCGTCACGCGGACTTGGAAGCCAAGCGGAGTCATCACCTCAAAAAGGATGTCTGATTCACTGGGCATAGATGCTTCTATTTTACCTTTTTTCTAAAACCCGTAAACAACTTTTGATACAATCGTCATCAATCTCCAGCCTCGAGGAATTTATGAAACCAACCTTCAAATGGGACGACCCCTTCCTGCTCGACGACCAACTGACCGACGCGCATGTGGAGTCAAACGGTAAGAAAATCATCCATGGCAAAATCTCTATTTATCCCGCAAGATCGATCCACTTAGGTTCCAAGGAGAACGAATGAAACATAAACTCATCACTCTGTTTTTGTTAACCGCGTTTGTTGCAGTCTCATGCAATTTGCCGGTCAATACACCGGAAGCGACAGCAACGCCTCTTTTTACCGAAACGGCGGCATTGCCCAGCGACACGCCAGCGCCGACCAGCACACCGCCGCCAACCGATACGCCGCTCCCCACATTAACCTTCACCCCCAGTGTGCCGACCGTCACGACGCTCGATAAACCGGTGAATTGCCGGCTGGGTCCCAGCACGGCATGGCTGGCGACCAGCGCCCTGAACATCGGACAAAGCGCGCAGATCGTGGGGAAAAACTCAGACGCGAGTTGGTGGCTGATTCAAGACCCGCTCAACCCCGGACGGAACTGCTGGGTTGCCTCCAGTGTAACAAGCGCGTCGGGCAACCTCTCTGGCTTGCAAGTGGCGCAGACCCAAGCCGCATCCGTTACCAATGTGACAATTAAACTGGAGCCCAAACTCATTGATCTGGTTCTGTTGTGCATCGGGGTGATCCCTCCGGTGAAATTCACCGGCTCCATCGAAACCAACGGACCAACTGAAGTCAAATGGTATTTTGAAACCCAGCAGGGAGGCGCCCAGCCGGTCAAAAACACCGACTTCGACGCGTTTGGCATCAAGGAAGTCTCCGGTGAATATACCCATGTTCTGCCGGTAGTAGCGGGAAAATATTGGGTGAGGTTGGTGGTCACCAGCCCCAACAGTCTGGTTGCAGAAGCGCTTTATGAAATAGACTGCACATAATCAACATATCCCGATCAGCAAGATAAGGGCAAAACCATCCCGAAGTTAATCTTCGGGATGGTTTTTGTTTCTATCATCCTATACTTTCTCTCTTGACATACTGTATGATATACAGTATAGTACGAGGCATAGGTGACACATGGACAATGATGAACTCGTACAAAACATGCTGTTGGAACTGCGACGCGGCATCCTGTCTCTTGCGGTGCTGAGCCAGTTGAGCAAGGAGCAATACGGCTATTCCCTGCTCAAGGCGCTCTCCGATCAGGGCATGGAGATAGACCAAAGCACGCTCTATCCCCTGCTCCGCAGGCTCGAGGCGCAGGGACTGTTACAGTCCGATTGGCGCATCGTGGACGAAGCCCGTCCACGCCGCTATTACGTGATCAGCGCGCAAGGCAAGGCGGTGCTGACAAAACTCAAAAAGGAATGGTCTGCCATGACGGCGACCATGACACAAATGCTATCGTAATCCGCGTGTGGTTGACGTTCTCTAACGTCAACACACAAGAAAACAAGTAAGGAGAATGAAATGAACCTGATTGACAAATATGTTGCCGAAGTCGGCAAACACCTGCCGCTCCTCAAAGGGCGCGAGGATGTGGAAAAGGAATTGAAATCCACACTGGAGGATATGCTCGAAGATAAAGCGGAACAGGCTGGGCGTCCGCGTGATGAAGCGATGGAGATCGAACTACTGAAAGAATACGGCTCGCCGCAGGAGATCGCATCCAGTTACAACGCGCATCCGTATTTGATCGGTCCGCGCATGTTCCCGTTCTTTCTGATGGTATTGAAGATCGTGGTCACGGTTGTGGTCGTCGTCATGCTTGCGATCGGTTGGGTAAAAGCAGTGACGGCTTATCCTCTCCTTGCGGCAGATTTCATGCAAATCATTTTTCAGGGATTTGGGAACGCGTTTTCAGCCGCCATCGCGGCATTCGGGAACGTCGCGTTCGTCTTCGCCATCCTCGAACGCGTTTTGCCTGAAAAAGAGATCGGCGATTTCTCCGATGACAAAAATTGGGATCCAGCATCGCTCGCAAAACAACCTGACCCCGATCTGGTGAAGCGCGGCGACTTGATCGCAGAGGTTGCGTTCACGGCGCTTGGGCTGGCATTCTTGAACGGACTGTTCAACCTGCCCGTATTTACAGAAGAATTTTCGAAATTCATCCCATGGATCAACGCGGTATTCCTCGCCGAGATCATTCTTGATGTGTACCTACTCTTCCTTGCAAAATGGAACATGCTGAGTCGAATTACCAAAGTGATCATCGAAGCCGTTGGGATTGCGGTCACCGTCGCGCTCATCCGCACGCCTGACCTCACCTTCTTTTCGAATGAGTCGCTGTTGAACTTCATAAAGATTTCTGAAGAGGCTGGCAAAGTTATCACTGCCGCCAACTACACCACGTGGATCGTCCTGATCGTTGTCCTCATCATTCAGGGGATTGAACTGGCAAAAGCCTTGTATGGATTGTTGAGGATAAACTACAAGACAAAGTAACTGATGTTGAGTCACAGGGACTGTTACAGTCCGATTGGCGCATCGTGGACGAAGCGCGTCCGCGCCGCTATTACGTGATCAGCGCGCAAGGCAAGGCGGTGCTGAGCAAACTCAAAAAGGAATGGTCTGCCATGACGGCGACCATGACCCAGATGTTGTCGTAAGAAGGAGAATGAAATGAACTTAATTGATCGATATATCGCGGAAGTCGGCAGACATTTGCCAGAAAAAGATCGCTCGGACATTGAAGCGGAAATACGTTCGATGGTGGATGACATGCTCGACGAGCGTGGAGCATCGGCAAACTCAGCCAATGAGAAGGTCATCACGCAGACGCTCGAACAACTCGGCGACCCAAAATTGCTCGCCTATAAATATTCGCCAGCCAAACGCTTCCTGATCGGACCCGATTGGTATGACCTGTACCTGACGACTCTCAAACGTGTGCTTTCTACGGCGCTTCCCATTGTTGCAATGGTTTCCTTCGTTCTAGTGTTTTCAAAAGACCCTCTGGATTTCGGTGGGGCAATCGAGCGGGCAATAGGGTCTGTGTTCGACGTGGGAACGGGAATACTTTTTTGGGTCTCTGTCGCTTTTATCATCGTGGAACACTCGAATGCCAAACCCGAAGAGATGAGCACACCCAAAGCCAAAGCATGGACGGTTGCCCAACTGCCGAAGGCGCCCGCAACACGCCAGATCAGTGTGAGCGAGGTGTTGACGAACATTGTGTTCTATAGCCTGTTCCTCGCATGGATCGTCCTGCCTCCCTTCACGGCATGGCTACGTGGCGATGAAGGATTTGTGCCCGTCTTTCATCCTAACTTGTGGAACGTCTGGTTCCCGATCTTCGCAGTGATCGCATTTCTGACCTACATGATCGAGTTCTTCAAACTGAAGATCGGCAACTGGACGACCGCGCTGACCGTGAGCAACGTACTTCTGTGCATAGGCACGATCGTCTTCATTGTAGCGTTGGTAACAACCCAGGAAATCTTTAGTCCCGCATTTCTGGCAACATTCGCTGAAAACGCGCCAACCGAGGAATTGCGTAATGTGGCAGTATCAGCAAAATGGACGGTCAACATCAGCGCCGCGATCGTCATTGGCATCTGCATCTGGGATATGGCTGACTCTGTGATCAAGTGGAGACGTTTGGCGAAGTAAGCAAAGAACTCCGAGATGGTCAACATCTCGGAGTTCTTTTTAAGCCGCTGTGATACCGCCATCCACAGGCAAAGCGACGCCCGTGATGAAACTCGCCTCGTCGCTGGCGAGGAACAAAATTGCGTTTGCCACTTCATCTGCCCGCGCAATCCTGCCAAGCGGATGTTTCTCCGCCCACACACGCTTCGCCTCTTCCACATCGCCAAACTTTTTCCACGCGTCGTGGATCATGTCGGTATCCACACTGCCGGGGCACACGGCATTGACGCGCACGCCCTCGCGCGCATGATCGAGCGCCAACGTGCGAGTCAGGTTGACGAGCGCGGCTTTCGACGCCGCGTACGCCGCCGTGTTGGCGAACCCAACCAACCCGACGTATGAAGCGACGTTGACCACACATCCCTTCCGCTCGCGCAGAATCGGCATCGCATGTTTGCACATCAGAAACGCGCCCTTCACATTCACATCGAACGTCGCGTCCCATTCCTCTTCGCTCGTTTGTTCAACGGTTCGATTGCGAAAAATAATTCCCGCGCAATTGATCAGCGCATCCAGCCCGCCTTGAGCGTGAACAACTTCCTCAATAACGCGCTGACAATCTTCGGCATTGGATACATCGCCTTTGATGAATTTCGCCTTCGGGATGCGCCTCGCTTCTTCCTCCCCTTTCGCCTGGTCGCGCGCCATCAACATGACTCGCGCCCCCTGCCCCGCGAACAAACGCGCCGCCGCAAGACCGATGCCGCGATTGCCGCCCGTGATCAAAACCGTTTTATTTTCAAAGCGCATGAGGACTCCTCATTCGGCATTATACTTCCCTCATGCGACAGACTCGCGTTCGTGGACGAATCGTGGAAGGCTACCGCGTCGCTTCCGGACCTTCGGCTGACTACCCCTATGGAGCCTTGAGCCGCCAGCGACCTTTGTTCGCCGCGCGCGGACTCGACCTCAGCAATTATTTCAACGGCACGCTCAACATTGACATTAGCCCGCACACGTTCAAACTTGTCCGACCCGAATTCACTTTTTACAACGTCAAATGGACGGACCTGCATCCGCCCGAACATTTTTCGTTTTCGCGTTGCAAAGTTATCTTCAAAGAAGTGGAATACGACGGCTGGGTGTATTATCCGCATCCCGAAACGAAATTGCGCCACTTTCAGAATCCATCCCTGCTTGAAGTGATTGCGGAAGAGATCAAAGACATTCAATACGGCGAAAAAGTAGAAGTATCAATGAACCCGCAAGAAATTTCAATTGAGAGTTGACCCTGATGAATCGCAAAAACCTTTTTCCCGTTTTGCTTTTTCTCCTTCTGCTTGCCTGCCAGATGCCGAATGTTGCGGGCTTGCCTTTTTCTCCAACGTCCACACCCACCGCGACCCTCACGCCAACGCTGACCGCGACTCCCACCCTCACTGCAACCCCAACAGAGACCTCCACGCCGACGATCACGCCCACGCCTGTGCCTCTCGCCCGCCGCGTGTTGATCTTATCCATTGACGGACTGCGCCCTGACCTGATCTCACTCGCGCCGATGCGGAATGTGCAAACATTGATGCAGATGGGCGCGTATACCTTATCCGCGCAAACCGTGTACCCAAGCGTGACGCTGGTCTCCCATTCATCCATGTTGACCGGTTTATGTCCATCCAAACACGGCGTAGACTGGAACGACTATATCCCCGAAAAAGGAATTGCGCAGGGCGCCGACTTATTCGACATCGCGCATGCGGCAGGCTTTCAAACTGTGATGCACGCGGGCAAGGAAAAATTACAACAAGTGACCGACGCTTCAAGCCTTGACATCTTCACCTACGTCAATGACCGCGACCTGGTCGTTGCAAAACGGTTGATTGCCGACTTCCCTGAAAATTTTGGCGTGCTGTTCGTTCACTTCCCGCTGGTGGATGGCATGGGGCACGCATACGGCTGGCTTTCGTCTCAACAGATCAGCGTCGCTTTCCGCGCGGACGAGGCATTAGGGTTGATTCTTGCCGAATTAGACGCGAAAGGCTTGCGCGGCGAAACGCTGATCATCGTCACCGCCGATCATGGCGGGCATGATACAACGCACGGCTACTCGCTTCCCGAAGATATGACCATCCCGTGGATCGCGTCGGGGGCGGGTATCCAGCCCAAACCGTTGACGACGCGCGTTCACACGATGGATACTGCCGCCACAGCCGCGTTCGCCCTCGGGTTGCCGATTCCCGCCGAATGGGATGGAGTTCCCGTGTATGAAGCGTTCGGCTTGCCCGTCGTCAAAGAATCGACACAGTGCAAGTGATTCTAAAACCGCAAGTGTTTGACCTCTTCCCCGTTGTTGATCAATTCCTTGAGCGAGTCGATTCCGATGCGCAAGTGCATATCCATATATTTCTGCGTAACTTTTTTGTCGCTCTTTGCGGTCTTCACGCCGCTGGAGATCATGGGCTGATCGGAAACCAACAGTAAGGCTCCCGCCGGAATCTTATTGTAAAAGCCCGCAACGAAGAGCGTGGCTGTTTCCATATCAATCGCCATCGCGCGGATGCGGCGCAGATATTTTTTGAATTCCTCGTCATGTTCCCAGACGCGCCGGTTGGTCGTGTAAACGGTGCCGGTCCAATAATCGCGCGCATTGTTGCGGACCGTCGCTGAAACGGCTTTTTGAAGATTGAAGGCAGGCAAGGCTGGGACCTCGGGCGGGAAATAATCGTTCGAGGCGCCCTCTCCGCGAATCGCCGCAATAGGCAGGATCAGGTCTCCGACCTTGCTCTTTTTCTTGAGTCCGCCGCACTTGCCGAGGAACAGACAGGCTTGCGGCTTGACCGCGCCTAACAGATCCATAATGGTGGCGGCGTTGGCGCTTCCCATCCCAAAGTTGATGAGCGTTATGCCTTCCGCTGTGACCGTGGGCATGGGCTTGCCCTCGCCGCGGATGGGAACGTTGAACCAATCCGAAAACATGTGCAAATACGTTTCGAAGTTGACCAGCAAGATATGTTCGCCGAAATCCTTAAGCGCCGTATCGGTATAACGCGGAAGCCAGTTGCGCACGATCTCTTCTTTTGTTTTCATGGGGACTCCAAATCCTGAAACGCGATTTGCGCTCAATCTTACCTGAAATTAAGTTCTGCGAATTCTGTGGGTTAGCCACAGAATTCGCAGAGGTTTTTGAGCTTTTCTCTCAGAGGACCCGGTGATCTCTGTGGCGAAGAAAATTTAACCCATAGGGCTTACGCAGTTGAACCTGTTGCGCCGTAGTTGCACTGCGGCGGCGGCAGTCCAACTGCCCGCCAACTGCGTAAGTCCTGACCCATTATTTTAGCCACCCCCGTATTCACAAATGTCGCATAGAACAGTATGGAACGAACTCACGACTCCGATGAGAAAAGGCTCATTCAAATCGTCGTGAAATCGTTTGGGTGACGTAGGGCAGACGCCAAGCATAGTTTACAGGCTGATGATACAGTTAGGTTCTCTTCTCCTCCTTTTGATACTGAAAGAGCCGGGCTTGGAGCCCCCGGCTCTTTCAGTTTAAGTCTGTGGGCTCGGCGGCGCCAATGTACGGTAGCGAGATCAGAATAAAAAGCCTCTTACCTTGATTAATAGTAAAATAGTCGAAAACAATGTCGTTGTGACGCGCTTGTGTCTTTAATATTCGCCTTACGCAGAATGTCCCGAAAGTTTTCGTGAATCAAGGTCGGTTTTTACTCAACCTTCGGGACAGCGCGTAACATCAGCTTAATATTTTGACTGCTTCGACTCACAATGACATATATTAGGAGATTTCTATGGCAGAAAATTTCGATGTGATCGTCATCGGCGCGGGGCCGGCGGGATACGTTGCCGCCATTCGCGCCGCGCAACTTAAGCAGAAGGTTGCAATTGTAGATAAGCAGTGGCTTGGCGGCGTGTGTTTGAATGTCGGTTGCATCCCGTCCAAGTCATTGTTGAAGAATGCGGAAGTGGCGCATACCCTGCGCGAACGCGGCAAGGATTTCGGCTTCTCCTTCGATAATTTGAAACTCGATTACGGCGTGGCTCTCAAACGCTCGCGTTCGAATTCCGACCGTCTTGTGAAGGGCGTTGGCTTTCTGATGCGAAAGAACGCCATTACCGTTTTTATGGGGGAAGCAAAGATCAAATCAAAAGATACATTGGCTGTGACCGATGCCGACAAAAAAATAACGGAGTTGAAGGCAAAGAACATCATCGTTGCCACCGGCGCGAGCGCGGCTGTCCCTCCTGTGTGGAAAGTGGACGGCGAGAAGGTCGTCACCTATAAGGAAGCCATCTTGCAAGAGAAACTTCCCAAGTCGGTGGTCATCATCGGGTCGGGCGCGATCGGCGTTGAATTTGCAACCGTGTGGAGCGCGTACGGCGTGGAAGTCACAATCGTGGAAATGTTGCCGCGCCTCGTTCCGCTCGAAGATGAGGAAGTCTCGAAAGAATTGAAAAAGGAATTCGAGAAGCGCGGCATTAAGTGCCTCGTTGGGCATAAAGTCGAATCGGTGGAGGCGACGAAAGCGGGCGTGAAAGTAAAAGTCAGCGCGGAGGGTAAGGAAACTATTCTCGAAGCGGATCAGGCTTTGGCGGCGATCGGGTTCCGCCCCAATTCCAAGGGATTCGGGCTTGAAGATATAAACGTCAAGATCAGCGAGCGCGGCTTTGTCGAAGTCAATGAAAAGATGCAAACGAATGTGCCGGGCATTTGGGCGATCGGCGATGTGACCGGCAAACTCATGCTGGCGCACGTCGGTTCGGCGATGGGAATCATCTGCGCCGAAAATATCGCCGGCGCTGAAACGACCACGCTCGATTATGAAATGATGCCGCGCGCCACTTATTGTCATCCACAGGTCGCCTCGTTCGGACTCACCGAAGCGCAGGCAAAAGAACGCGGCTACAATATCAAGATCGGGCGGTTTCCGTTTCAAGCGAACGGCAAAGCGTTGGGACTCGGCGACTACGCTGGCTGGGTGAAGATCGTTGTAGATGAAAAATACGGCGAAATTTTAGGCGCGCACATGATCGGTCCCGAAGTGACCGAGTTACTCCCCGAACTCACGCTCGCCCACCTGATGGAGTTGACGCCGCGCGAGATCGCGCGTAACGTCCACGCCCACCCTTCGTTAAGCGAAGCGCTGATGGAAGCCGCGCACGGCGCGGAGGGAAGTCCGATACATATTTAAGAGAGTAGAAAGATAGAGAATCGGGACTTACGCAGTTGGCGGGCAGTTGTACTGCCGCCGCCGCAGTGCAACTACGGCGCAACAGGTTCAACTGCGTATGTCCTAAGAAAATTGTTGAAGAGAAGCCTCCGAGGGTATGAAACTCGGAGGCTTTTGCGCGGTGTAGTATGTGTTGCGGCTATCTTGTCTTTGCCAGGGGAATTTGCACAAAGAACGCGCTACCCGGCAATTTTTCTTCATCGTGACCGGGGCTTTCCACCCAAATTTTCCCATGATGCGCTTTGACGATGCCCGCCGCGATGGCGAGACCCAAGCCGGGTCCGCCGCCTTTGAATTTAGTGCGGCCCGAGGAGTGCAACTCCACATCGCCGAGTTGATAAAGTTTCTCGAACACCATCTTGTGATCGGCGGGGTCGATGCCGATGCCGGTATCGTGGACGCGGATCTCGCACACCTCCCCGGCGCCCTCGGCGTGGGTCACCTTCGCGCTGACGGTGATGGTGCCACCGTCGGGAGTGAACTTGATGGCGTTGACGATCACGTTGTCCAGCGCTTTTTGCAGGAGTTCGCTGTCTGCCATAAGCGGGGGAACGGCTGAGATGGACGGATCAAGCTCCAATGTGAGTTGACGCGTTTGCAGGTCGGCGGAGTAATCCTTTTGGACGAGTCGCATGATGGGGCCGAGCGACGTTTCATCGAGGTGAGGATTCAACACTTGGTTCTCCAACCGCGCCACGTCCAACATGCTGTTAACCACCTGGTGGAGTCGTTCGCTCCCTTGCAGCACTCCGTCTACGGCTTGAGAGAGTTCGGCGCTGGTTTTTACGGCGGACGAGGCTTTGACCATGCCCATGTAGCCTTTGATAACCGTAAGCGGCGTGCGCAGTTCATGCGCGGCAACGTTGATGAAATCGCTTTTGTTCTTGTCGAGTTTTTTGAGCGTATCGTGCGCCACACCCAGCTCGTTCACGCGCAATTCCACCATGCGCTCCATCATTTCGTTGAAGCGCGTCACCTCATCGAAGAGTTTGGCGTTTTCCAGGGCGATGGAGGCTTGTAGGGCAAAGGTGCTGGCAAGCAGAACGTCGTCGGGGTTGAACGCGGACGGTTCAGCGCGCGTCAGCGTCAACATGCCGACGAATTTCTTTTTCGATTGCAGGGGCACGCTGAGCACCGAGCGGTCGGGCGGGAGCCATTCCGATTGCCCCCAGCCGCGCGTTTGTTGAATATCGTTGACCAGCATCGGGTCGGTTTGTTTGGCAACGAAGTGCAGGATGTTCGTGCCGTTGATGTTGTAATTCAATTCATCGATGGGCGCGTTTTGAGGAAAGCCGCGATGCGCGACAAGTTCCATGCCGTTCACCGCCTCGAGGAACAACGCGCAACGGTCATGCGGCACTATGTTGGATAACTGCTCCACGATCTGCGCCGGCACCTCGTCTACTTTGCCCAGCGAGGAGATCTGTCGCATGGCTTTCGTCAGCGCTTCGGCTCCGCGACGCCGGGCTTGTTCGCTGGAGTACAGTTTCGCGTTCTCGGCGGCGGTCTGTTCGGACCATTCTTTGGCGATGGACAGTTCGACGGCGCGGTCCTTTGATTCTTTGAGCAGGCGTTCCACCTCGTGTTGCGCCTGTTCCTTTTGTTGCGCGAGCATCACGCGCAAGAGCGCGCTGCTGACGAGATTGCGCACGCGAACGTACACTTCCCAATCGCGCGGACCCATCTCTGCCCACATGAACCCGAAGCGGTTCCGCGCCAGCGAAAGCGGCATGATGACCGCTGTGTAGCGCCGTCCTTGCGGGGTTTTTCCGCGCGGCACCAGTTGACCGGTGCCCACAAAGGTGCGCTGGGAGGGCACCTCGAACTTTGCGCCTTCATATTGGAAAAGCAAATTGTAATTTTCAGGCGGGGCGGAGGAAGCCAGGTGCGGCGCAGTGGTTGAATCGCTGAAGAACATCACGTACCAGCGTTCGATGCCCATTTCGGGAAAGCGTTCCTCGATTGCCGCCCCCAGCCGATCCATGGACATGACCGGCGCCATCGAAAAACTGAAGCCCTGTAGAATGTGCTCCTGTTGTTCGAGCATCAAGCGGCGGTAGGCTTGCGCGCGCTGTGAAAGTTCGCCCACGAGCAGGCGCGCCTGCTGGAACATATTCTCGGCGAGTAACATGGTGTTATGTTCTTTGATGCCGCCCAGCGCGTACCGCCTCATCACGGAGATCACGCCGTGCCAGATATTTGCGGGAAGATCGCGCTTTTCCATCAACTCCACCATGGCGTTGATGGCTTTGAGGAAATCATCCCCGTTGGTATTCTCGCGCAAGGCGGAGAGGAGGGCATCCCAGGCGAGGCTGAGCGAATCGCGGAATGATGCGTGCGACGCATCGTTTTCCGCGACGCCGGCGGAAGTCAACAAGGCTCGCAGGGCGGCTTCGCGTTTGTTTTCCAGCCGTCCCGTCTTTGCCACTTCGCGCGGAGCGACCGCCGCCTGTTTAACGTTTTCCGGAAGACATCCGCACGACCAGCGGATCAGCAATTGGGTTGGGGTGACCGTTACTTTCTGGATGGTGTTGCCGTCGATACGATTGATCAACGCTTCGAATGCCTGCCTGCCCGCCGTATAAAACGATTGCCGCACGGTAGTCAGTGAAACCCCGGTGCTTTGCGCCTCGCGCAGGTCGTCGAAGCCAGCCACAGCGATCTCATCGGGCACGCGGATTCCGCGTTGTTGCAAAATTTCGAGCGCGCCGAATGCCATGCGGTCGTTTGCCGCTACCAGCGCTTCGAATTGGGCTTTACGCTCATCGAGCAAGACCTGAATCCCCTCGCGCCCGCCGTCGGTGGAGTAATCGCCGTCCACCACCAGGCGTTCGTCGAAGCGGATGCCGCGCGCTTTGAGTTCTTCCTTGTACGCCTCGAAACGTTGTTCCGCGTCGATCTGCCCGCGGATGCCGCGCAGGAAAGCGATACGTTTGTACCCGTGTTCCTCGACCAGGTGGCGCACCAGCGAACGCATCCCTTCCGTATTATCGGGGATGAACATGGAGGCGTTGTCCAGACTGACCGATTGCGTGACAAGCGGCAATTCCCCGAACATCTCTCGGAAAATTTTCAAGTCTTCCGCGCTTACGCCGAACGCGGTATCCGCGGTCACGATCAAGCCATCCAATTGTTCGGTATGGGCAAGATCGTAAAATCCGAATGAGGGTTTGGGCTGGACGAATAACTTGAGCGTGCCGCCAACGAAATACAAAATATTGACATCATTTTCTTCGCCGGCGTCCGCGATACCCGCGAGGAATTCCGCCCCCCAGGCGCGGCCGACTTGGGAGACGAAGACACCGATCGTTTTACGTTTCGCGGATGTTGGCATATGAAATAGGATCGCCGTAGGCTGGGGGAAAGTATATCGCTTCACCCGCCGCCCAACTTGATTCGGCGCTTTACAATTTTCTCAGGTGGAGGCGCCCAACGGGAGGCGCATCTGCCATTGCGAGAGGGTCTCGCGCTCGAAGCAGGCGCGCTCGAACACTACCGCTAGTTCCTCCGGGCAGATCGCCGGCACATGCCAGGTCTTGCCTGGGTGATTGGCAATCACCTGTTTCAACAGAAGAGAGCCATGACGGTTTCCGCGCGCCTCGGGTTTCACCAGCACGGACCAGATCACCACGTGATTAGCATCCGGGTTTGAAAGCACAATGAAAGCGGATCCATGATGGAATGCGCGCGCGGGCGGAGTGATCTGGGCGATGGTCTCGCCGGAGAGTTGCCACGGCAGGTTGGGCAGACCAAATTGCGAGATCAAGGCTCCCGCATCACGAACGTCAATCTCCCGCAGCGCGGCGTCTTCGAGTTCCACCGCCTCGCGCCGGATCAAACCGATCAAGCGTCTTATGATCTGAAACCCAAATTTTTCGTAGAGATGGACGGCCGGATCGTTTTGCTCGATCACCTCAAGCGTCATTTCGTGGTCGCCGCGTTCGCGCGCTTCGCGGATCAATTTTTCCATGAGCCATGAGCCGGCGCCTCTGTTGCGCGATTCGATGACAATGCCCATCGCCGCGAGCCGGCTCGTCCAGCCGCGCCGCGCGATTAACGCCACGCCTTGCGGTTTGTTGTCCGCGAACAGAACGCGGCTGGCGGTCAGGTCGATGCTGTCTTTGCGGACCATGTCGATGAACTGCGACAGGCTGAGATGGATGGGAACAGGGTATTCTTCAAAGCCGCGATTCAGCGTCTGGAGGAGATCAGGCAGAGGCAGGTCTGAAGCGGGCTGGAGGTCGAAATCCATGCGATAAATTTTACCCGCATCCCATGTATAATCCGCCAGTCCAATGTGGTCAATTTCATGACAGACTACGGGGCTTAGCCGTTTTCGACGGCATGAGAGCCATCGAGCGCAAAGTTCAAAGAGGACAATTTCATGACAGACTTTAAACGCATTGCATCAAAGATCACCTTCACGCTCTTCATCGCGCAAAGTTTTGCGTCGGCAGGATTCATCGCCGCGGCGGCGATCAACCCCATCCTCGGCGCGAAACTTGCCGCAGACCGTTCGTGGGCAACCCTGCCGACCGCCGCCTATTTGTTGAGCGGCGCGTTATCGGCTTCGGCATGGGGCGTCATCATGGATCGCATCGGTCGGCGCAACGGGATCGTGTCCGGTTTGCTCATCGGCATTCTGGGAAATGTTCTGGTGTTGTTCGCCATCCAACATGCTTCCTTCCTGCTGGTCATCCTCGGTTTGATGATGATGGGCGCGACCAACTCGGCGGTGCAGTTAGGCCGCTTTGCCGCGGCGGAAGTGAACCCGCCGGACCGGCGCGGACGGGCGATCTCGATGGTGGTACTGGGCGGCGTGATCGGGACGATCCTGGCGCGCGTCTCCGCCGTGCCGATGAGCGGGTTCGTCGTTTCGCTTGGCATGGATGAACTCGCCGGCGCCTATGCCACCACGTTGATCTTGTTCGCCATCGCCGCCGTTCTTGTGTTCATCGGCTTGCGCCCCGATCCGCGCGATGTGGGCAAAGAAGTGGCGAAGCAATATCCATCCGAGATTCCGCACGGTGAAGCGCGACCCATTTTGGAGACTCTGCGCCAACCCGCGGCGATCACCGCCGTCACTGCGATGATGCTGGGGCAGGTGGTGATGGTGGCGATCATGGTCATCACCTCGTTACACATGGAAGACCATAACCATAACCGCGCCGACATTTACTCCGTTATTTCGGCGCACACGTTTGGCATGTACGCGCCTTCGATCATTTCAGGCTGGCTGTTGGATAGGATCGGGCGCGGCAGGATGATCTTGATCGGCGCGTTGACTCTTTTGCTATCCTGCATCACCGCCCCACTCTCACCGGATGTGTTGCCGTTGGGCATTTCGTTATTTTTGTTAGGCTTGGGATGGAATTTCTGTTTCGTTGGCGGCTCGACGTTGCTTTCCGATCAACTCTCGCCGGTGGAGCGTTCGCGCGCGCAAGGCACAAACGATTTCCTCGTCGGGCTTGCTTCGGCGATCATCAGTCTCTCCAGCGGATTCATCTTCGACGCTTCGAGTTACACAATGATGGCGGTCATCGCGGGGTTCTTGTCTCTCGTGCCGTTGTTCATGGCGTTATCGTATATGAGGGGCAGCGGGGTGATGAGTAAACAGGTAAATACGTAGACAGGTAAACAAGTAGACAGGTAAACACGTAAACAAGAAGATACGTGGATATTAAAAAGGAAACAGGCACACAAGGAAATTCTTCTTTCCTGTGTGCCTGTTTACGTATCTCTTGTGTACTTTTACTTCCGAATCATCGTCAACAACATCTTGAAGCGCGTCAACGCTTTCACCGCATGAGGTTCACCGGCGGGCATGATGATCGCGTCGCCCGTTTTCAAGTGGAACGGCTTGCCCGAGATTTTGATCTCGGTTTCGCCGTCCAACACATGCGCGAGCGCGTCGTATGGCGCGGTGTGTTCGCTCAACTCTTGCTCTTTGTCGAAAGCGAACAACGTGACGTTACCCGCATCCGCTTTGGTGATCTGGCGGCTGACCACAGAACCGTCGTTATAAGCGACCAGATCAGCCATGTGAAGGATTTCAGATTTTGGAGCAGTAGCCATTGTTTCTCCATTCAAGTTAGGCAGGTAAACCTCTTGTATCCGTATTTACGTGTCTACTTGTCTACGTGAACCTGTTGCGCCGTAGTTGCACTGCGGCGGCGGCAGTACAACTGCCCGCCAACTGCGTAAGTTCTGTTTACGTGTCTACTTGTCTACGTGTTTACTTTTACTTGATTTCGACCTGATACGCCGCGGAGAGTCTTGTATAGCGCGTCGTGCCGGTCACGATGAGGATCGCCTCTTCGCCGGGTTTCAGCGAAAGCGGGAATTCAGCCGTCTGGTCGGCGTTGACCGGGATTTGAGTCACAGTGGTCGTATCGCCTTTGACGATGAGAGACAGGCGGAACGTCTGCGGGAGAACGTTTTCGACACGCGCGAATCCTTCGGCGACCCAGCCGCCGTCGTCCGCTTCAAAATCGGACGTGTAGCCTGCCGCGTCCACTCGAACGTCGTCCAACAGGAAGCCTTCGCCGTTGACCGCCGCGTCGGTGATGTACTCGAATCGGATCTGCACTTTCTTGCCGGCGAACTGCGAAAGGTCAACATCCTCTTGCTGCCAATCGCCGGTCTGACCGTTGTAGCCGCAACCGTACGAATTGCCGGAGGGGTCTTCGTTCGTGCAGGACGGCGTGGTGAGGATCTGCCACGTCTGCCCATCGGTGGAGGCTTCAACGAAGAGATAATCGTAATCGGTCTCGAGGTCGTACCACATCGAATACGAGAACGTGATCGGCGCGCTGACATTAGTGAAATCAAACTCGCGCGTGAGGGTCATATCCGATTCGTCGCCCTTGTTCGACCAGAACGCGTATTTGCCGGAGTGCGCGTCGGCGGGTAGGAGTTTTGCCACGGTCGAGCCGCTGAACTTCAAGATGTGATCTCCCTCGCAGTTGATCGTGAAATAGTCGATGCCGTACTGGTTGACCGACCCGCTGGTGGATTGCGGGCACGAATCAATGGATTGCGATACGGAGATGTTCGGCGCATCGGGATAGTTTCCGTAGTGATAGCGCCCATCGCCAACCGATTCATTCTGGAGCCACATGGTCGCCGCCCAATCCATGAACACATCGTCGGCAGTGACGACCTTCCCGGTTTGCGGGTCGGTGATGTTGAGGTCGGCGAGAGTCTGGTCGATGCTGGCGAGTCCGTTTTCGGGGTGCTTCACCATTTCTTTTGTCGCATCCTCCCCAAACCGATCAAGGAAGTAGGCAAGGTAGAGGAAGGATTGCCCATAATGAGGTCCGTTCGAGCCGGGGTCGGGCGACCAGTCGGTCAGGTTAAGGTCGGGATCGGTAATGTAGTAATAGTCAAAGTAAATGGGATAAGCGTTCAACAGCTCGGCGACCATCGCGAAACCTTCGTTGATCCATGAGGCTTCATTGCGGTCGGTGTTGAAGTGGATCATGTGCTGGAATTCGTGCGCAAGCGTGCCGTAGGTGTCTTCCGCGCCTAAATCCATGTTGTCGGCATTGAAGAAGAACATCTCGTGCCCGTTCGAAAATTCCTTGACGAGGGGGTTGTATTCATCGGGCGTGGAGAAATATCCCGCGTTCGAGGCGCCGGTGCCGCGCACGTACAGAATGTAGATGCGGGGGTCATTATCAATGCCTGGGTTTGGCTCACTGCCGAAGAATTCGCGGTTGGTCGGGTACATCTGATTCTCGAAGGTATCGCCGAGTCGCTTCAAGTCGCTTTCATCGTATTTCACGCCATTCTCGATCCAGAAATAGATATGGTCGCCAACGTACCGCAAGGTGGCTTTGGCTTGGAAATTTTCCACCGTATCCACATTTGTCACCCAGAACGTTTCTTGATCGCCTAGTTTGTATTGCTTACCGGGGACAGTGGTAGGCACATTGCAGATATTTTGCAAACGACACGCCAGTTCGTAGGGATCATTCTCCGGCACGAGCGTATCTGCCAGCGTTTCAACGGTCTCGGTAGAGATCTCGTCGGTGGTTGGGCGTTCGATCTCCGGTGTGGGCAATGGGGTTTCAAAGACATCAATGGGCGGCGGAAAATCGGTAGGGATATTCTGCGCCGCTTGATAGACCAAATAGCCCGCCGCGGCAATGACGACGCACGCGCAACAAAGCAGAATGGCAACAATGCCCCCGACGATCTTTGTCGTGTTGTTCGACGATTGATTGTTGTTTAATTCCATGAAAGTTTTCTCCTTTTAAGTTCCCTGCATCTTACCGTGAATCTGTGAATTTGACATTAGGAACTCTTTCCTCCCTCAATAAAAAGTTGTGGGAGCAATTGAACTGCTCCCGCAACTTTTAGTTTCTTCCGATCTTTATTATTCCTTTACGAGCATTTTGGCGAGTTGCGATTGGCAGTTACAATGCTCCCATCGAGTTCCCATGTTAAGCTATCATCAAACAGGATACTGAACCAATCGCTAACTCGACCGGGCGCAAAAACTTCAGGCTGCCCAATTCGGAAATTTGGGGCTGGCTCAAATTTATTTTGATAGTTATCAGAATCTAATACAACTACAAATGAATTGGGATTCTCATAGCCGAAGCGTGCTGTATATGTTCCATCGAGGTTTTCGGCGACACATTCGAGAATTGGAGTGATTTTATCCTGTGAGGGACCCTCAAACTGCAAAGTGTAACGATGCTTTTCGCTATATGAACCATCCAAGCTCCATATTCTGACCAAATAATCGCCGCTTGGAGCATTCGATATTGTGACTCGCTTGCTATCCGTTCCTAATGAGTTATTTTCTTCGACAATCGCACCCAACTGGTTGCTGTCTACAAGTATGACTCTTATTCCATAGTTTCCTGTTTGCGAGATCACAGATACTGTAATAGTGCCCGGCACACTAGAGTAGTAATGGAACCAATCGTAATCGTCTGGTTTGCTAATGGAAGAGTCCAAAGGTATGTTTACAGGTTGATAGTCGAGGGCATCAATAGGCAAATCGGGCGCATCTTCTGATTGCGGCGATATGACTGTTTCGGCTGACGTGGAGGTAGGCGCAATTGAGACTTCTTCCTCGAGAGAATCCACGAAACTTAAACTAGGCACATCAAAGTAGAATGTTTGACCTTGTTCTGAATTCAAAATTATTTTCTCCCCTCTTGCTCCGCCAACACTTAGCTCACCGGCTTGAAGTGGACTTTGTAATATTAACCTGTCTTGATATTGTTTGTGGTGAGGCACAATTTGCACCCACAATATACCTTGAGATGGAGATGCCGTTAGAAAGCCAGGCCAGATTGTAATGAAAGAATCAAATGTCCATTCCTCCCATGCAAGATCGCTTAATTCATATTTTCCCACTTCCTCACCATGTAAAATAACCGGAGGCTCGATTGACCTAAGCATACCATTCCCCATTAAAACGCCATCGAGTTTTGTTTCGATGATCGATTCGGAACTGGGTCTTTCTGGGAATATCGGGTACATTTTTTGAAGGTCAATTGCTGGTGGCGAGGATTGAATCGCTGGGTTGAACAATGGATTTGTATCTTCTTGCAAGAGAAGTTGGGGTGTAGGCGCTATCTCAGTGAGAATGTCAGGAGGCACTACAGTCGGAGTGACATCTTCCAAGAGATGAATATCACCTGCATTAATGCGAGTAACAATCAGAGTAAAGGCAAGAAAAAGAAGCAAGCCTATTGAGATTAAGACACTAAACGGTTTTTTGTTCATAACCACAAAGATGTGCGGCAGTTGAACTGCCGCCACATCGCGTTTTATGCCTCCGCGTGCTGTTTGCTTTTCTTCTTCACTGGCTCAGCCGTGTGGAAGATAATCTTCTCGCTCTTCTCGTCCACATCCACCGTCACAGCCGCGCCGTCTTTGAACTTGTTGCCGAGCAACTCCATCGAAAGCGGACTCTCCACATTCTTTTGGATCGCGCGTCGCAACGGGCGGGCGCCGAACGCGGGATCGTAACCTTCCTTTGCGAGCCACTTGCGCGCCGCGTCGGTGAGTTGCACAGTGATGTTGTGTTCGTTCAAGCGGTCTTGCACTTCTTTCATTTGCAGGATGACGATCTCTTCCATTTGTTCGAGAGTCAGCGGCGAGAACATGATGATCTCGTCGATGCGGTTCAAGAACTCAGGACGGAACGCGCCTTTCAACGCTTTCTCGATCTTGTCGTGCTGGTCGCGTTCCTCGTCGGTGGCTTTGGATTGTAAAAAGCCGAGGGTGCCGCCTTTTCTCACGTATTCGGTACCCAGATTCGAGGTCATGATGAGAACCGTGTTGCGGAAGTCCACCACATTGCCTTGACCATCCGTCAGACGCCCGTCATCCAAAATTTGTAACAGCGCGTTCCACACTTCGGGATGCGCCTTCTCGATCTCATCGAACAAGACGACTCGATACGGGCGGCGGCGGACGGCTTCGGTGAGTTGACCGCCTTCCTCATAGCCGACGTATCCAGGCGGCGCGCCGAAGAGTCGACTCACGGTGTGCTGTTCGCGATACTCCGACATGTCAATGCGCACGAGCGCTTCTTCATCGTCGAACATGAACCACGCGAGGGCTTTGGCGAGTTCCGTTTTGCCGACACCCGATGGCCCGATGAAGATGAACGAACCGATCGGGCGCGACGGGTCTTTGAGTCCGCTTCGCGCGCGGCGGATCGCGTCGGAGATGGCGTGGATGGCTTCCTCCTGCCCGATGATGCGCTCATGCAATCGCGCTTCCATGTGCAGAAGTTTTTGCGATTCGGTTTCGAGCATTTGCGTGACGGGAATGCCCGTCCATTGATGCACCACGCTGGCGATGTCGTCCACATCCACCACTTCATCAAGCTGGTGTTCCGATTCCCACTTATCGCGCTTCTCTTGATACTCTTCTTCGATTCGCAATCGCTCCGATTTTTTCTGCGCGGCGCGTTCGTAATCGCGGTTCAAGCCAGACTGTTCCTCTTCGGCTTGCAATTTTTCGATTTCAGTCTTTTGCGCCTTAAGATCGGGCGGCATCGAATACAAAGCCACGCGCAATTTCGCGGCGGCTTCATCCATCAGGTCGATGGCTTTATCGGGCAGTTTTCGATCGGTCACGTAGCGGTCTGCCAAACGAGCCGCGGCAACCAACGCATCATCCGCAAAGCGGACTTTGTGATGCGCTTCGTAACGATCGCGCAAACCTTGAAGCATTTTGATCGTATCGTCCACGCTCGGCTCCTCCACATAGATCGGAGCGAAGCGGCGTTCGAGCGCGGCGTCTTTTTCGATGTACTTATGATATTCATCCAACGTCGTCGCGCCGATGGCTTGCAATTCGCCACGCGAAAGCGCGGGCTTGAGCATGTTAGACGCGTCCATCGCGCCTTGAGCCGCGCCCGCGCCGACGACCGTGTGCAGTTCGTCGATCATCATGATGATGTCGCCCTGCGCGCGCTGGACTTCCTCCATCACGGCTTTGAGTCGCTCTTCAAACTCGCCTCTAAATCGGGACCCTGCGATCATTGCGCCCAAGTCGAGCGCCACCACCCTTTTGCCGCTCAAAATCTCCGGCACATCGTTGTTCGCGATCTTCTGCGCGAGACCTTCCACGATGGCGGTCTTGCCCACGCCCGCTTCGCCGATCAACACGGGGTTGTTCTTCGTGCGGCGTGAAAGGATTTGAATAAGTCGCAAAATTTCATTATCGCGTCCGATGACGGGATCGAGTTTGCCTTCACGCGCCAATTGCGTGAGGTCGCGCGAGTATTTGTCCAATGTGCGATAGCGCGTCTCAGCCTGCGGGTCGGTGACGCGTTGTCCGCCGCGCAAATCCTGCACTGCGGCGTAGACGCGGTCGCGCGTGAGTCCCGCCGATTCCAAGATCCGCGCGGCGGGTGTGTTGCGCTCCGTCAGAATGGCGAGGAAGATATGTTCGGTGGAAATGTATTCGTCTTTGAGTCGGTTCGCTTCCTCGTTCGCAAGATCAATGATCCGCTTGACGCGCGGCGTGATAAAAATTTGTCCCGCGCCGCCGCCGAAGATGTTGGCTTTCGGGCTGGCGCGCAACGTCGCGTCGAGTCTCTCGGTCAACGCTTCGGGGCTGACGCTAAGTTTTTCTAAAATTTGGGGAATCACCCCGCCGGGCTGTTCGATCAACGCCAGCAGGATGTGTTCAGTATCAATTTGATTATGCCCATAGCGCTGGATGATCTCCGCGGCGCGTTGGGCGGCTTCTTGGGCTCTCTCGGTAAATCGGTCAAATCGCATCATGGGGTTTGTTCCTCCCGTAGTAACGACTTAAGTCGTTACTACGATATGCGGCGCATTATAACAAACACCGCATCGGCGGTCTGTCAATGCGGCGTAAGAGGAACGTTGGAATTCATGAAGTTATCTCCTCCTTGCATTGCAACAACGGTACTATAATTCCATGCATGACCACGATCACCCTCCCGGTCAAAGCCAAAGACCATCCGCACATGCGGCCGCTCAATATGTTGCGCGACCTCTCGAAGGTGGCAGACTTGATCGAGTTGTGCTTCTCGAGCGCGATGGACAACGATGGTCAGCGCTACGTGGACGATATGAGGAAAGCGGGCAGGGACGAAGGCTTTTTACGCTGGGCAAACCATGTGGCAGAGACCACCTCCATGCCGTTGATGGGTTACGTGTGGGAAGAGAATGACCGCATCGTAGGCAACGCCAGCCTCATCCCCTTCCGCGACAAGGGCAAACGCATTCATCTCATTGCCAACGTGGCGACGCATCCCGATCATCGCCGCCACGGCATTGCGCGCGCGCTCACCGAACGCGTGATGCGTCAAGCCCGCGAAAAAAATACCACCGCCCTCTGGCTTCACGTGCGCGAAGACAATCCCGGCGCGGTCAAACTGTACGAAGATTTGGGATTCCACGAAATCACCCGCCGAACCGCATGGACGGCGAACCCCGACTCAGCCCTCCTCGCAATCGATTCGGATGTTCGCATTGTTCCTCGGCGCGCCGATTTCTGGATTCAACAACAAAGCTGGCTTCGCCGCGTCTACCCCGACGTGATTGCCTGGTACCACCATTGGAGTTTCAACTCCCTTCGACCGGGTTTTTGGGCGTGGCTCTCCAACCTGTTCACGGATAGCGAGATCGCGCAATGGGCGGCGATACAAAACGGGGAATTGGCCGCAACGCTCTCGTCCGCTCCGCATGGGAGGCGGTCGGCTTCCCTGATTCTTGCCTCCGCTGGCGAATCAACCGCAAGGGAGGCGGAGGCGGTGAAGTCCCTGCTCATCCACGCCCGGCGGGCTCTGCGATATCACTCGTCCCTTTTACTCGATTTTCCCGGCGGCGAGTTGACCGACGCCATCGCCTCCGCAGGCTTCAAACCCCGCCGCACGTTAATTTGGATGCGCGCGGATGCAACCCGTCTGTGACTCTCTCGTATAAGAATTTGAAAAGAGGAGCGACTATGACAAAATTTATTGTGCGACTTTGCGTCAACGCGATCGCCCTGTACCTGGCGGCATTGCTTCTGCCGGGCATCGCGCTAAACGGCGAACCCATTTCCATTCTGTGGCTCGCGCTGATCTTTGGCTTGGTCAATGCGTTGTTTAGACCGTTGCTCAAGTTCCTCACCTGTCCGCTCATCATCCTCACGCTGGGACTGTTCACCTTGGTGATCAATACCTTCCTGTTCTGGCTCACAAGCGTGATCGGGCAATCGTTCGGCATCATGCTGTCGATCAGCGACCCCGTTTGGTGGAACGCCTTTCTCGGCGGGTTGGTGGTCAGCGTGGTGAGCGTGGTATTGACGTTGATCCTGAAGGATGAGTTGAAGGGTAAAAAAGCATAGTTCGCGCGAGACTCAAAAAAAACTCCGGGCGACCAGCCCGGAGTTTTTCGTTTAAATTGCTGCGTGTGGCGCGGATATCGGGGGCATACCCCTGCTCGCAAGGTGAACCTTGCGTCACTTACGCGCTCATCCGTAAAAAGGCGCGACAGCCTTCAATATCTCGCGGAATAGATTCAGGTTGTTCAACATCAATCCCGTTAAGAAGATCAAGAGAATGAATTGCGCCCATTTCTTTTCTGACAATCCCTCGTATGATATGCCGAAGAAAAACACAAGCGCGTACGTCCAATCCGGGGAGTAGAGCATGAAGTCGTCGCCGTAGTTCATGTGCAAGGTAAAGTTGAATAGCAGGTTGAGCAACAATGCCATTGACAAGGCAAACGCCTTGGGTGAGTTATAAAATTTTTGCAGAAAAAACCATCCCGCTGGCGCAAGCATGATCAGCCAGGCAAACACGAGCGCCCTGCCAAAACCCGCATAGGAACTGATGTGATAGGTCCCGCCCTTGTCGAAATAATAGACCATCGAGCACGGAAAGTTACAGCCGGTCTCCTCCAGCAAGATCAACGGCTGGGGCGCCACGAGGCTGAACATCAACATCGACCGCGCCAGCGCGTTGGCGCGTCCGCTCACGCTGTGGGGTTGCGCCTTGAAGAGGTCGAAGCGGTAATTTTCTTCTTGAGAATATGAGGAGGGGAGATAGAACGGGTCGCTGGATGGATAGAGCGCGTCTTGAACGAACGCGAGAGATACGGCAAGAAGCAGAACGATCAGAACATAATGGACGATGGCTTTGATCCGCGGGGTTGAGACGAAAAAAAGAATGCACGTTTGGATAAAATTCGTCATGGTGATGCCAAAGGATAGAAGCCCGGCAGGCGCAAGACGCGCCGGCGTTTTTTCTTCCCGTTGGAGCAAAAGCAAAAAGACGATCAATGCCGCCGCCGAAAACATGTACGACTCGAGAAAGACGCTCAGGATCAGATGCGAATTCGACAGGCCGAGCAAGCCCGCGATCAAAAGGGCGTAGGTTGAGTTGCTTGTCCGTTGGTTGAAGAATTTCCATGCGAGAAAGATGCACGCCCCGCCCAGCATCGAATTGAACAGGAGCGCCGCGTAGAATGTGTTGCCGTTTAGGACCAACGAAAACAGCCAGACTGGCGGACGAAAGATGAGAAAGGCGAGAGGGTGAACGGGCCGCATGACCGTCACATCATCCAAATTGGCTGTCAGGCGGTTCATCCAGTCTCCGGGGTCGGTGTCAAAGTAATTATCCGAGTATATAAATTCAGGATGACTGAATGTGGTTGCCAGGGCGAATGTGGCGGCGGCGATGGCTGACGCAAGAAATAAACCCGGCAGATTTTGAGACAACCATGCCGCAAAACGCGACTCGCGCCAACGACTCTCGCCTTGCTTTTGAAAGAGAAAAACCATCCCCGCCTTGGCGGCAATGGTCAAACCCAAAAACGCGGGGATGCGGCTTGGCTCAAGAAAAAAGAGTTCGCGCAAAAATAATTGTGGATAGTGAGACAGGAGTTGCATGGTGAGACCCAGGAAGACCACGCCCGCCGCCAACGCCAGCAGTCCAATCATCTCCTGCACCTTCCACAGAGCGACCATGCGCGCTTTGACGAGTTCAAAAAAATAGGCGCAGAGGATGTTGAGAAGAATTGTTAGCAGAATGAACCCCCAGAGCGATGGATAAAAGTGATGGAAAAAGCCTGCGGCAAAAAACGAAACGATCCCGCCTAACAATAAAGTTGCGACCTCCCAGCCTCTTATGCCGATCTTCATCAGGAAAAATTTTCGCGCGCCGAATCCATCAGCCCCGGCAACCCGCCGGCTGATTTTGCCGTTCGCGCCGCGCGGAGGATCGCCTCTGCCATCGCCTCGGCGGCGAACGCGCCAATCATGGAGACATCCGCTTGCTTTGTTCCCGTAGATAATGCAAAGATCGTGTCGCCGTCGAGCATGGTGTGCGCGGGTCGGATGGCTCGCGCGAGACCATCGTGCGCCATTTGCGCCACTTTGGTAGCCTGCGCTTTGGTCAAGCTTGCATTCGTCGCCACAACGCCGATGACCGTGTTGCCGCGCGATGCGAAACCGAGGATGCCGCGACCGATGGTTGTTTTCATCATTGCGAGCGTGTCGGCAAATGGATGCGTTTTCCCCACACGCAAGGGACCAACCCTGCCCGAACGAAGCCCCGCGATGATTTGCCCGGTGCGCGGATCGATCACATCGCCAATCGCGTTGACAGCGACCAGCGCGCCGACGATCACGCCCCCTCCCACGTGGAGGCTGGCTGTGCCCACCCCGGCTTTCATCGCCAGTGACGCGCCGAACATCTTGCCAACCGACGCGCCCGCGCCGACCCCGACGTTTCCCTCCGCAGGAGCGGCGGACGAGGCTCGGGATGCGGCGAGGTATCCCATGGCCGAATCGGGCCGAACGTCGGCGCGACCGAGGTTCAAGTCGTAGAGAATCGCCGCAGGGACGATGGGCACTTTCGCCGCGCCGGTGTTGAATCCGATTTTCTTTTCCTCGAGATATTTCATCACGCCGCTTGCCGCGTCGAGACCGAATGCCGAGCCGCCAGCCAATACAATGGCGTGAACTTTTTGCACGAGATTCATTGGATTCAATAGATCGGTTTCGCGCGTGCCGGGTCCGCCGCCGCGCACGTCCACGCCCGCCACCGCGCCTTTGCGGCAGAGGATGGCTGTGCACCCGGTGAGCGCGTCATCATCCTGCGCGTGCCCTACCTCGATGCCGCGCGCGTCGGTGATGGCGTTGTTGAGTTTCATTCTCGGATATGGAAAAAGTTTAGCCACAGAGCGCGTAGAGTTCTCTGAGTTTTTCTCAAACTCTCTGCGGTCTCTGTGGCTATGGGTTACTTCAGGTCGCGAATCAATTGCATGAACTCGCGCCACTCTTCCTCAAAAAAATGCACGGTGACGTTGTTCAACTCGATGTGATAGGTGGTTTCGCCGTCGGGCTCTTCGGCGCGCCATGCCATGAAGTTATCGGTTTCGGCGAGCGTTTCGGTTTGAGGTTCGCCGTGGTGGTTGTTGTTCATTGTTTTGCTCCTTGGGGATTTCGATCATCGGGACTTCTTGCGGTCCGAATTTCGATTTGAAAAATTTGGTAACGCGGCCGATCAGGTCTGGCTCCGTATCTTTTTGTTTGTCGTCTTCCGCCGGGAATGGGTCGAGGTCGAACATCTTGCGCGTGATGTATCTGCCCAGTAGCATGACTGTGGCAAGCAACGGCGCGGCGATCACCACGCCGATGATCCCCAGCAGGTTGGCGAAGATCAGCGCGGTGACCAACACCGCGGCGGGGTGCACCTTGAGCGCCCGCGCCATGATGCGCGGCGTGATGAGATTGTCGATGATATTGTCTATGGCTGAGGTGACAACAAGCACGATGACGGTATACCAGAGCGGCTCCAACCCAAAGGGTTTGGCAAGCTGGAAGTACGTGACCAGGGCGATGGTTGTGGAGGTGATGAGCGGTCCGATGTAGGGCAGGAACTTTGCCAGCCCCGCCATGAATGCCAACCCGATGGCGTACTTCACGCCCAGGATCGAGAAGAGGATGGTAAATACCACCGCGGCAAGCGCGAAGATGAAGAACTGCCCGCGCAGGAAGGCGTTCCAGATGCGGCTAAGTTCACTGCCCAGCCGGCGGAAATCCTCGTTGTAGCCGGGCACATCCACTTTGATCAAGTCGCTTTGCAAGCCGCTGGATTCCGCCATCACAAAATAGGAAACCAGCAGGATGAAGAACGTCCAGCCCAAGATCCCCGCCGCGCCGCCCGCGATTGTGCCTAGCAGGTTACCCGTTTGCCCGAGAAGCGGTTGCACGTAGGCAAGCAACCGCTGGCTGATGTCTTGCAAATCGACAGTGTGCATATCCAATTTGAATGGACCGATCTCAAAGACTCGCCCGGAAAGATCGCTGATGAAGCCGGGCAGATTCGCGAGGATATCCTGCACCGATGCGACCAGGCTTTGGATTTGCCCCACCAGCCCCACGCCGCCCAGCGTGAGCAGGCTTACGAGGAGGATCAGGAGCGCAAGAAACAGAAGGTTCACAGACGCCTTCCACGAAATGCGCAGGTTTTTTGAAATGAAGGAGGTGATCGGGTGCAGGAGATACGCAAAAATAAAGATGATCAGCAACGGCGTGATCAAGTTGGAGAAACGGGTGATCAAAAAGGTCACAATGCCGAGGATCACCAGCCCAGCCAGTAATTTTGTGGTTGACCCCCAGCGCGGGGAGGATGCAGAGTCTTGTGCCATGAGTTGTTCTCCAAGTGGATGCCCCTATTCTAGCCAAGAGAAGATGCTTTGGCAACGGTAAAAAAAGACTTCGGATGCCTGTTAGACATCCGAAGTCTCTATGGGTTTTACAATGGTTTTGGCTTAGCACCCGCCCAGGAACGGCAGGAAGGTGCACCACAGGAAGTTGGCATCGATATACCAAAGGATGCCGCCGCACACGCAAATCACCATCAATGCGCCGACGGCGATGATGATCGGGGTCAAGTTGGTTTTCTTCGCCGGCGCGGGCTCCATGACCGGGCTGGCTGGCACGTTCCCCGCGTATTGCGCGGGCGGAGGAGGCGGCGTCACCGGTCGTGACGCCGAAGGAACCGCCGCGGCGCGCGGAGAAGCAATCGTAGCGGCAGGATCGAACGTGGATGATTCAAACACCAACACGATCTGCTCGCCGAACGAAACCACCTCGCCCGCCTTCAACACGCGCGGACCCGCCAACCGCTGACCGTTCACAAACGTCCCGTTGGTCGAGCCGAGATCCTCCAACACGAATTTGCCGCCTTGAAACGTCAGGCGCGCATGACGGCGCGACACTTCCGCGTCGTTGATCGTGACCTCGTTGGTCGAATCGCGCCCGATGGTGAGTTGATCGCCCTCGAGGGCAAACACCGCGCCGGGGGTGGGACCTGTCCGCATGATGAGTTGGTACTGAGCCATGAGTTTTTCTCCTCGCTTCCGAAGTGTACAAGGTTCAAGAAAAAAAGTCAAACCCTGTTTATTAAAGCGTTATACTTGGAACAGGACGAATTGTATGCCAACAAGTTACCCTCGAGGCAGAAAATAACGGACGTGAAATGAACGAACGCAAATTGCCCATCCCTGAATTTTTCGATGCCGATAAAGTGGACACAGTTTGGAGAATTCCCTACGAAGAACGCGCCAAGCAAGCGCGGGACTGGGCGCGTCTGCACGCCCTTACATCTGCTTCAGTTTCCTCGACGCGTACTCACCTTCTGCTGATCGACGCGCAAAACACCTTCTGCATCCCCGAGTTCGAACTCTACGTCGGCGGTCGCAGTGGGCGCGGCGCCGTGGACGATAACATTCGCTTGTGCGAATTCATCTATCGCAACCTCGCGAACATCACCCACATCACCGCCACCATGGACACGCACCAGACGATGCAAATTTTTCACGCGATCTTTTTCGTGGATTCAGATGGCAATCACCCCACCCCGTACAGCGACATTCATGTCGCCAAACTACGCGATGGTACATGGAAATTCAACCCCGCCCTCGCCGATGAATTCAACCTCGCCCCCGAATACGGACAGCAAATGTTGATCCACTACGCCGAAGAGTTGGAGAAGAAAGGCAAATACGCGCTTACCGTCTGGCCCTATCACGCCATGCTCGGTGGAATCGGTCACGCGCTGGTCTCGTCTGTTGAAGAGGCATTGTTCTTCCATTCGATTGCGCGCAACACGCAATATGAAATCGCGATGAAGGGCGATAAACCCTTCACCGAAAACTACTCCGCGATCGGTCCCGAAGTGCTGACGGGTCCCATGGGCGAGACTCTTGGCACGCATAACCCAAAATTTATCCAGCAACTTCAACAAGTGGATAAACTCATCATCGCGGGTCAAGCCAAGAGTCACTGCGTCGCATGGACGGTGCAAGACCTGCTCAACGACATCCAAGCCACGGACTCATCCCTTGCGAAGAAAGTCTATCTGCTCGAAGATTGCTCCTCGCCCGTCGTCGTCCCCAACGTGGTAGACCACACCAACGCGGCAGACGCGGCATACGCGCGTTTTGCTGAGGCAGGCATGAACGTTGTGAAGTCGGTGGATGAGTTCTTGTCGTAAACAAGGAAACAAGTAGACAGGTAAGCACGTAGTAACTTGTAACCCACATCAGCCTCCAATCTCCAGTCTCTAATCTCAATCCTCCAATTCTCTAATTCTCCCAATTCTCCACCCCTCCTCAATTACCACTTACCAATTACTCCCCTCCCCCCATGACCATCTTCAACCTCTCCCGCCTCACCAACGACACCTTCAAACTCGATATCGAACGCATGCGCCGCGGCTGGTACTCGGACAAATATTTCGAGAACATCGGGCGGATGCTCACCGCGCTCGCCTCAGAAAAATATATCTATTCCGGTCAAAAGCATAATTTGCCTGTCGATGTTTCCGCGAAGAACATCGAAGTTGGCGACATCGAAGTGGAGATGCAATGGTTCACGCGCCGACTTGGCAACACGATCGTTGTCGGCATTGATAAATCGCTGGCGATGCTCCGTCATTGTACGGGGTATTGGGATGGCGATACTTTTGTAGACACGTCAGACAAACTCGAAGTGTGGGCGGTCCACGATGGGACGGTGGTCAAATCGGATGGCAACCCGTTGAACGCGGAGCCTGTTATCAAGGTGCGCGGGCGGTATCGCGATTTCGCGTTGCTTGAAACGCCGTCGCTGGGCGTGTTGACTCGTTCGAGTCGCGTGGCAACCAATGTCTACGAAACGCTGACCGCCGCGCGCGGCAAGCCAGTCCTATTTTTCCCTGCGCGGTTCGATCTGCACGAAGTCCAAGCCGCGGATGGATACGCCTACAATATCGCCATCAAACGCTTCAATGCAGATCACTCGCACGAGATCAGTTCATATGTTTCGACCGACGCGCAAGGCGATTGGTGGGGCGGCGCGGGCGGCGGAACGGTCGCGCACGCGGCGATCGCATCCTTCCTCGGCGACACAGCGGAAGCGATGATGCAATTCTCGCGCATCCTGCCTGCTGGCATCCCGCGCATTGCGCTGGTGGACTTCAACAACGATTCGGTGGGCGATACTCAGCGTGTGATGGAAAAAATGTTTGCGAAGTATAAAGAGTTGTGCGACCTCGGCGATGAAGCGGAAGCCTCGAAATATATTTTGTACGGAGTCCGTTTGGACACGAGTGGAACTTTGCGCGATGTGTCTGTCGAACCGCTGGGCGACCCCGCGCTCGATCTGGGAGTGAACCCGCGGCTGGTGTTCAACGTCCGTCAGGGGTTGGATTCGGCTTGGGAAAACTGGAGCATACCCCCCGTCTGGAAAGACGCGGCGCGTGAGTATTGTCGCAATGTCAAGATCGTCGTCTCGGGCGGGTTCGCTCCCGAGAAGATCCGCAAGTTCGAGAAGTTGGGAGTCCCTGCCGATATTTACGCGGTGGGTTCGTGGCTATTCAACAACAACGGCGGCACCGTGACGGATTTCACCGCCGACGTGGTGCGCGTGAAACTTCACGGCGAATGGGTGGACATGGCAAAGATCGGGCGAAGACCTTTGGCGAATGAAAATTTGGAACGCGTATGGTGAGGGGAATTTATTCTGCGAACATTTCAGCCAAAAGCGCAAGGACTTCTTTTTGTGTCGTTGTGCTAATCTGTCCCAGGCGCTTCACGAGACGAACTTTATCCACCGTGCGAATCTGGTCGAGAACGATCTGACCTCGCTTGCCTTGAAATGCGCATGCGACTCGAGTGGGGTATGCGTGACCGCGCGTTGTCATCGGCGCGATAATCACCGTGGAAATGTGCTCGTTCATTTCATTGGGTGAAACGATCAGGCAGGGGCGAGTCTTTTTGATCTCCCTGCCTTTGGTGGGGTCGAGACTGACAAGATAGACTTCGAATCGTTTGACTACCATACCCATTCGCTTCTATCCCACTTTGTTTGCGTCGGTTTATCGAGCAACTGATCGTCGCCTTGTTCCGCCATGGCGCGGAATTGCTCAGCCCAGCCGTTGCGCGGACGCGAAATAGAACGAATGACGATCGTCCCTCGTTGGACGGCGATCTCTACTTCGTTGCCGAGGCGCGTTTGATCGATGAAGGGTTTGGGGATGCGAACACCGCGCGAATTGCCGATCTTCACTACCTGGGTTCTAATGGAGTTCATAACTGCCTTTCCTGTTGTGTAAGCACATTGTACTTACGGAACGGAAATCGGTCAAATGCGAGAACGGGGAAATGGAACCTGCGTTTTTTACAAAGATTTTACAGCGGGGTAATTGCCTTTTCAAGGAATCCCTTTACACTTGGCGCAAGGAGTTGATATGACCCTCACCCGCCGCGATTTTCTCAAAATGTCTGGCATGTTCGCCGCATGGACCGCGCTCGCCTCCTGCGCGCCGAACGAGATGATGACGCACACACCGACAGCCGCGCCTGTCGGGACTGCGTTCCCAACCCTGCCGCCTCAACCGCTCGATGATGAAGCCTTGCTCGTTCACACGTTGAAGCGAATGACATTTGGCGCCACGCCCGCGATGATCGAGAAAGCGAAACGCATCGGACTCTCCGCATTCATCGAAGAACAACTTTTCCCCGAATCGATTCCCGATGACGCGACCGATAAGATGATGGATCAGTTCACCACATTCAGCATGACTCCTGCTGAGCGATTCAGATTGGAGAAAAAAGGCTTGCCCGTGCAGGAGTTGATCACAGCAACTCTGCTCCGCCAGCGATACAGCGAACGTCAACTCTTTGAAACGATGGTGGATTTTTGGGGAAATCACTTCAGCATCTACATTGCGAAGAACGCATGTAAAACTTTAAAGACCGATGACGACCTCAAGACCATCCGCCCGAACGCGTTTGCAAAATTCAGTGACCTGTTACACGCTTCCGCGCATAGCCCCGCCATGTTGGTCTTTCTCGATCAGGCGACCAGCATCGGCACAGCGCCGAATGAAAATTATGCGCGCGAGTTAATGGAATTACACAGCATCGGTGTGGACTCGGGATACTCGCATCATGATGTCGAAGAGGTGGCGCGCGCCCTCACAGGCTGGACGGTGGTTAGTCCGCGCGATCGAAAAAAGGAACCTGGCACGTACTTCTTCAATCCTGAGATTCACAACAGTGGAGAAAAACATGTTCTCGGCATGATGATCTCCTCTGGCGGCGAAGACGAGGGCATGATGATCCTCGATATGCTGGCGAGTCATCCCAGCGCGGCGAAGTTCATCAGCCATAAACTGGCGGTGCGATTCATTTCCGATTCACCCTCACCTGAAGTTGTGGACTCGCTCGCGCAAGTCTTTACCCAAACTGACGGTGATGTCCGTTCGCTTCTGCGCGCGATCGTTCAATCCGATTCGTTCAAGTCATCGGCGGGACAAAAATTCAAGAAGCCGTTGGACTTCTTCATTTCGACTTTGCGGCTCACCGATGCAACTCTGACAGTCAACGGGCGCAATGGACGCAAGATTCAAGAACATCTGCGCCTGCTCGGGCAGGTTCCGTTCACGTGGTCGCCGCCCAACGGTTTCCCCGACAACGAAGAATATTGGTCAACAACGAGCGGCTTGCTCGACCGTTGGAACTTCGGCTTGCTCCTCACCTCGAATCAGATCCGCGGCATGGAAGTGGACTTGAAAAATTTGACCCGCGACGCCGCCTCTGCCGAAGATGTTGTTGACGTGTTGAGCCTGCAATTCCTCGGTCAACGTTTGCCCGATAATGCCCGCGCGATTCTTGTTGACTTCGCATCTTCGGGTGATCTCGATAAAGATATTCCCTCCATCGCGGGCTTGATCCTCGGCTCGCCGCATTTTCAGATGAGGTAAGTGATGTTATGCAGTAGCAAACCATCCACGAATACTCACGAATAAACGAATAGGCGCGTCGCCATTCGAGAATTCGTGGCTTTATTCGTGGACGGTAGTCACTCTCACAAAAAATATTTCACGATCAGGAGCGTTCTTGCGTAACATCAGATGAGATAACTCACCTTGCGGAGAAATCGTGAGACCCCAAAGGGGTCAAATGATTATAGTAATGAAGGATGTATCACATTCAACCCCGAAGGGGTGTCAGTGCGTCAAAGAAATGTCATCTGTCGCCACGGCGCCACGCGACGCTTCGGGATTTGAATCCACAATCGCTATTTTCTATAACATTGCCATCCCTTCGGGATTAGAACGGGCATGTATTGAGGTAAGTTGGTCGTGCAAAGATCAGCCATAGAGGACACCGAGAGCATTGAGTTCCAAATTCTTTTCTCAGAGAACTCTGTGGCTAAGAATCACACAAAGGACAACGAATGAACACACAAATTTCACGCAGAGATTTCCTCAAACTCGCTGGCAGTTTCGCGGTCGCGCCCGCGCTCCCCGCATGGATGCCGCGCATGGCGTTCGCGCCGCAAGGCGTCCAGCCTGCTGGCGACATCCTCGTCGTCGTTTTCCAACGCGGCGGCATGGACGGCATCAGCGCGGTCATCCCGCACGGCGACCCGCATTATTACGAGAATCGTTCCGCGCTCGCGATCCCCGAACCCGAAGATGGAAGCGACAAAACTGGAATTGACCTCGATGGATTTTTCGGACTGCATCCCTCGCTTCGTCCGCTCAAAGATCTTTGGGATGAAAAGACGCTCGCCCTCGTCCATGCGGTTGGTTCGCCCGACCCGACTCACTCTCACTTCGACGCCATGGACTACATGGAGCGCGGCACGCCAGGCGAGAAATCAATTCCCACAGGCTGGATCGGTCGCCACTTGCAGACAGCCCCCTGGCAGAATGAATCGCCCTTCCGCGCGATCGGCATGGGAGGCGTGATGCAAGCCGCCCTGCGCGGACCGATCCCCGTCACGACTCTCAAATCCATTTCGGATTTTCACTTGCAGGGTGATGTTTCTCAACTGACGGAGATCCGCGCAAGACTCGAGTCGTTATATAACCTTGGCTCGTCGCTGGATGGGGACGCGGTGGAAACTTTTAACGCGGTGAACATTCTCGACAAGATTGACGTAAACAATTACACGCCTTCGGGCGGGGCGGCATACCCCGAAACGGAATTCGGCATGGCGATGAAACAAGTCGCGCAAATTGCCAAAGCCGAGATCGGACTCGAAGTCGCGTGCGTGGACATCGGCGGCTGGGACACGCACAACCAGCAGGGACAACTCGAAGGCGAATTGCCCACGTTGCTCAACGAATTTTCATCGGGCTTGGCTTCGCTGTATCACGATCTCGGCGATAGGGCAAAGAACGTGACCATCGTGACGATGTCTGAGTTTGGGCGGCGCGTGAAAGAAAACGCCTCCGACGGCACCGATCACGGACACGGCAACTGCATGTTCGTCCTCGGCGGCGGCGTGAACGGCGGAAAAGTTTATGGTCAATGGCCTGGTCTCGCGCCAGAGAATCTGTATGAAGGCATAGACCTCAACATCACCACCGATTACCGCGATGTGTTGGGAGAAGTTGTCGAAAAACGATTGAAGAATCCCGCGCTGGTTGATGTGTTCCCCATGTATACTGATTGGAAGAATCTTGGGGTCGTGCAGGGATAACAAGAGCATCTTTCACCGCCAAGTTCGCCAAGCACGCAAAGATTTAAAAAGTTCTTCTTGGCGAACTTCGCGCGCTTAGCGGTTAAAGAACTTACTTTTCATCATCCAAACCTCCCCGTCACGTAATCCTCCGTCTTCTTCTGCTTCGGCGCGGTGAAGAGTAATCGTGTGGTTGTCGTAAGAGAACGCGCCCTACACAGAATACGAGGTTATTTTCTCAAAGTTCATCAGGAGAGAGGGGAGAGGGATTTGAGTACCTCACCCCCGATTCCCTTGAGCAATCGGCTCATCCGTTAGCCTCTCTCTCAAGGGAGTTCAGGGTGGCGAGTCCTTTTCTGCGTGATGACGATGATGAATTTCCAAGTCAACGGTTTGTTTGAGGATGGTTTTTAGCTTCTCCCCCTGGAGGAGACGGAGGAGGGTTTTGAGACCTCACCCCGATTCGCTTGAATAATCGGCGCGCCCTTTTCCCCCTTCGAGCAGCGCTCTAAGAAATTATCTCAAAAGGCATTCTGAGCCAATCTGCGAAACCAAAGCATAGCGCAGGCAAACTGAAGCAGGGCGAGATAGTTTTTCGCTTTCTTTTCGTAACGGATCAACAAGCCGCGACACTTG
>NZ_DBNHEF010000024.1:0-5177 GCF_057138825.1 Candidatus Defluviilinea gracilis | reverse complement strand
AAAATAAGGAAAGAAATCACCACCCGCACAAATCCGCTTCGGCAATCCGCACCGCGCCGAACCAAACGGTGTCATCGGCAGACCCGCTATATGTATCGCGGTCTGAGCCGTGATTGTGCCAAACAATAATCTCAACGTAGTCATCCACGCCATCGAGATACACATCCAACGCGCCGCCAACTCCCACCGTTGTCGCCGCTCCCCCAGCCACAAGACCGATCCAGCGCATGGTTGTGCCGTTTTTGCGGACGCCGACCCAGATTGATTTCCCGTCCGCCAGCGATCCAATCGCCACATGGGTCGTGATTCGGTATGTTCCTTTGTGCGTTGTGGAGGTGGGTAGGAACTTCCCCGTTGACCCGTCGAAATATCCGTTTGTGTCCTTGTCCTCCTGCGGGAACTTGACCACCGTGTTTGTGCTGGTGACGATCCCCGTTTGGTCGCTTGTCTGCCGCGCATGGACGGCGACATCGTGATACCCGCCGCTGGCGGAGACCACAAAGTCCAGTTTGCCGTTTGTATCGTCATACGTGACAGCAATCCCCGTTTCGGTATTGCCCGAGACCATCGCCCCGACAATATCTTGTATATTCTCGTCGGCGAGTCCAAGCAATGTTTTCACCGCCGCATAATCCGCCGCCTGTAAAATCGAAAATACATTGCTGCTGCTGGATACCTCCTCCCAATCGCCAGCCGACGCCGACGCCCTCGCCATGATCTTGTATTGCCCTGTGGCATCCACGATTTTCGCCAGCGTCACCGCGCCCGCGTCGTCAATGATGTAAATGCCGCCCGACTTAAAATATAATTTCCACTTACCCGTCGCGGGCGTGGATGGATCAGTAGATTCTTCTTGTACAATAAGTTCAGCCATTTTTTCTCCTACAAAATATGCAAGGCGGCATCGCCGTTGAGAGTTATATCATAATCAGCAAGAGCCACATATTCTGCCACGACCAGCGACGCGCCATCGTTCAGCGTCAAACTTTCCTGCAACGTCCGCTGAAACGCCATCGCGCTCCCGCGCCCCAGCCCGTCACTGCCTATGGTGTGCGCGAGCGTGAGAGTCGTTGAATCAATCGGCGTCGTATAACTTTCTATGCGCGTCCCGTGTCCCGTCGCGTCGTGAGTCTCATCCGCCACATGCCGAATCTCTGCGGAGGTATTTCCGTAGTTTGTGCCATCGTGGAAACGCCCGCGTAGTTTGAGAGCCACATCGTCTTTGAGTGCCTGTGTAGGTGAGGCTTTTGTCCCGCGTGAAAACATGCCTGTTATGAACGATGCGAAGCCAGTTCCCCACGTCCATAGAAAATTACCAACTGACACGCCCTCCTGCGCTTGTGAAATACCGCCGTCAGTCTCAGCGATTGGCGGGTCAATACCGACGCGAATTGAATCGCTGAAACGCTTGATTCCCGCCGCCGTTTGGTCGGTGGTCAAGTCCATGAATATTCCCGCCAGTGTCGCCTTGATGTTCGCCCACGTGATCTTTCGCAATAATTGAACAGACGCCTTCCACAACGGGAACTCATCCGCATCCAGTGGAGTCGTAATCGCGGTCGCGCCGTGTATGCCATTGCCTAAATCATAGGTGCCGCCCGCTGTGTGGTTGAGTTGGTTTGCGAAATTATCAAACTGCGTAAAATAGCCAGCCACGTGGTTGACCTGCACGCCATCCGCCAGCGTGATGTCCGTGCCGCTCACAACGACCGTCGTGTCATGGACAACAATCGCGTACACGTTGCCATCCACGCCGCCCGAGAGACTGTACAACTGCCCGCCGCTATATCTTTTGATCCCCTCGGGAAAATCACCACCGACATACACATCGGACAGATATTTTGCGAGACTCCGTCCTTTGTCGCTAATGCCTGGGATCGTGACCCACGCGCTCCCGCTATAGTACGCAAAATATCCCGTAAACTCTCCCGCCGCGTAGACAGTCCCATCCACAACAACCAACGCATTGATTCTGTCTCCCAAATCAGCGCCTACCTGCGTGATGGTCGAGCCGTCCCATACATAGACCTTGCTCGTGCCGCCGATGTACAGCAGGGTGTTATCCGCATCCCACGCGAGGGAGTATATTGCGCCGTGCGCATATCCCAAATCGACAAAGGTCGCAGTATCGGTGTCATATTCCACCAGCGGGCCGCCCTCGCTGACATTATAAAATAACCCTCCGAGGTACATTTTCGTTCCATCACCGCCCGTCATGGCATAGATGGAGGAAGAATCAACCACGCCCAGCGAACTCCCGAAACTCGTGCCGTTCCAGAACCAAAACAGGTCGCCGATCAGCCCCGTCGCTCCGAGGTAAAACTCGGTCTCGCTGATCGCATACAACGCGCCAGGCTGTACGCTCGCAGGGTACACTTTGCGCTCGCCTGTCAGCATGTTATAGGACTCCACGCCAGTCAATGAGCCGCGATAATAAAAAACCACGTTGCCGTAAATGGTCATCCATCGGGGCCAGTCGGCGAGGATCGTATCCGTCAACGGAGTGAGCGGCATCCAGCGACGCACCTCCAGCAGGTTGGCGTCGCGGGCGGTATTCCATTGCTTTGTGAGCCAGTCTAAATCGCGCGCGCGTTCCAAATCGGAATTATAGAAGATAGTATTTAATTCCAAAACTGCGTTTGCGTAGCCCTCATCCTCATAATCCACCTGCATACTCAGTATACGGTAGGATACCTGCGTGCCTTTGACATCATAGGTGACGGTATCGCCAATCGTGTAATCCAAAAAAATAAACGGCGACGCGCCATCGTAAGCGCGTATTGTGTGGCTTGTTTTTGGGTCTTTGGTCTCGGCTATTTTTGCGGCGGCGTAGGTCGTAGCAGAGTCCAATGTTTGCGCCTGCTCGATATTGATAATTTTTTCACGCCGCCCATAGGCTGTAATCGAGGTATCGTCTTTGACAACGGCGAATCCGTTTTTGTATTTTACTAGATAGGTATTTACTAATTCATCTCCGCGCACATCGGAGGAAATTTCAAGACAGTTTGTACCAGCGCGAAAAAAAACGGTAGTGGATTTATTTGTGCCAATCCCATTTTTGTAAGCAGACAAAACAAACCCGCCGCCGCTCAGTGCGATGGAAAATTCAAACCCGCCGACCTCCGCGAAGTTCTGCGCGATCTGTAAAATAGATTCACCCACTGTAATCTGGTACTCCTCTGAATCCCCCCACGCCACCGAACTACTATCCACCGAAGCCGTGAAATTCCAAGTCAACGTACTTAACGCGCCGCGTGCCTGCGCTTCTGTCAATAATTGAATCAAAATAGCGGCTTTGGTCATGCCGTTAAAAATGCGAGTTGATTCGGTTGTATCCTCGTTCCAGACAATTGGCTGGTCGAGTAACGCCAATGCGCCGCGTCCCGATATAGACATCCATCTGCCCGCGTTTTCACCCGCGTCTACCTGCGTCTTTTTTATATTCTCCACAAAAAAACCGCCGCGCTCCGCCCCGCGATAATTGTTTTGAATAAACATCCCCGAAGTGATAATACCCGCCGCTTCACTATCCAGCGGGATTTTCGCCTCGCCCGATCCCGCGCCGTTCATTTCTAAATACAAATGACCCGTACTAACAGGCAGAATCCGCATCCTTGTCGTAAGGTTGGCGGCGTATAAAATCCATTCAACTTTATCTGTGTTTGCCATGTTTGCCTATAAATAGGGCGGATAAAACTCGAACTTTACTTCGCCAGTCGTTGCCACGCTGGAAGTAATGTCAATGCTGTTGTCTCCAATTGCCAAGACCATGAGTGCGGTATCGCCTGAGTGAGTCACATTGCCGATCACGTTCCCACTGACGCTATGCGTAGCGGTGTATTGCCCAGTAGAATTCTGCATGATAATGACAGTATCTCCATCGGAGATTACGCCTGTATAGGTTAGACTGACGCCGTTGGTTGTGTTTATGATAACTGGATTCGTGAGTGGACCCGTTAGGGTGATTGTCGGATTGCGTTCCTCTACTGTTCCACTATTGGGAACTATTTCCGTTATCGGGCTGGTATCAATCAAAATCGTCGTTGAGGCTTGCGTACTCAATCGAAAATACGGTTGATTTAATACGAACTCTACAACTACCCGCGCAAACGTATCGTGGATTCTCTCCACCTGCATAGGCGCGTCTACCGAGGCGTTTGCATTATAGACACTAGCGTCCTCACGTGTATACTGCAACACCTTTTGACTGCGAACGCCGAATAACTTTTTCAGGTTATCGAAAATAGTATCCTGCTCAGTGGCAGTATTAGATACGATAGCCATACCAATCGTGATGATTCGCTGGTCGTAAAATTTTGGAACATAGAATGTTCCGTCATTGAACGGCAGAGAGATATTCTCTCCGCGCCGTTGGGGAATATCCAAATAATCATTCAAGACGGTCACAACCCCGTAAGAGGTCAGAGAGTTTCCGTCATATTTCCAAGTAATCGTCATGCCGCCGTTCCTAGATAACTAAGTTTTTTCAGTGTATTGCGGACGCTGTTCTCTGAACGTTCGGGTATCGGGTTGTTGATCGTGATGTTATAGGTTGCGCCCATTTTGTCTGCGTTCGGCACAAAAGTACCGTTTGTATTCGGGACAAACATTTCAGGCTGTGCGCCTGTGCCAATCATGTACGGTGTCCCTGCCACGCCCGATCCGCCGCTGTCCCTAGACCTCGGTCTGCGTGTTGCTGGGGGCAAACTCGCGCCACCGCCAGCAACTCCAGGATTGTACGAATATGGCGTGGGCGTTGTAATCTGCCCCGTCTGATTAAAATTCACGCCGAAATTAACGTATTTGCCGTCAAAGGCGGCGATCTGTTGCATGGTTGTAAGCGTCTGATTCATTACAGGTTGCGTTTTCTGAAAATTCGCTACCATTTCATCGGCGGCGCGGCTTTCCGCAATCGCTTGATCCGCCGCCGCGCGCGATACCAGACCGCGTTGAACGGCTATATCTTGCAGATATTCAAATTCGCCGCTGTCTATCAAGCCGTCCGCCGCTAGACGTTGTTGTGTCAAATCATAAACACGTTGTTGCGCCGCCTTTTTGGTCTGCTCCTCCAAACCCGCCTTGCTTTGCTGGTTCTCTTTCTCCTTTTGCGTGATCGCGTCCAACTGTTGCATATAACGCAAATATTCATCGTTCGTGAGTTTGCCAGCGCGTTGCTG
>NZ_DBNHEF010000023.1:0-34698 GCF_057138825.1 Candidatus Defluviilinea gracilis | reverse complement strand
CGGGATGCAGTGCAACTGCATCCCCAACAGGGAATTTATATTTTTACGAACCCTTAGGGGGGTTGGAAGGGCTGATCTATCGAAAGTTCGGTCTATGGGCGGATTTCTAGAGCCGCGCCCGCCTTCTTGCGGATGCGGTCTGCTGAACAAGCGGCAACCAAGGTGCGGTTATTCGATCTGGTTGAGTTCGGGTCGTAGCGCCAACACTTCCGCTTCACTGGCTAATCCAACATCTGCGTGCAAAAGCGCATGCACCGATTCACGCTGCGCTCGAAACGGAAAGTGGATGTACAATGGGGCTTGTTCGCTCTGGTTCACAACATCGGCAAGATCCACACCTTTGGGACCCTAATCCGACTCCGCACAGTCGTGGTTTACCGTATTCAACACGAATAACCTGTCGATTGTTCCAGCATCCGTCTTGCGTTCTGCCTAAAAATATTGTTTTTCGACAGTCTCGTTAGGCGCCAACGGGAATCAAGGTCCAGAATATCGAAAGAACTGCATTATGAATGAAGATAACTTCAATAGCCAAGAAGACATGATTCGCCAGTTCGAAGAACGAGAGCGCCAAGCAGTCCTTCAACAAGACTTACCCGCACTCAAGCTCTTGTGGTCGGAAGAATTGATCGTCAATAATCCTCAGAATCAAATTTCGACTAACCGAGACGATGTTTTGATACTAGTCAAACGTGGATTGATCCGCTATGCAGTGTTCGAACGGCGAATTGAGTCTGTCCGGTTTCACACTGACATTGCCATTGTCATGGGTGCTGAGACTGTCGAGCCAATTGGGGATGCACCGCATGCCGGCGAATTTGTAGAGCGGCGGTTTACTAATATTTGGAGAAGGCAAGATGCCACCTGGCAGATGATTGCGCGACATGCCAATGTCATCGCCCGCTAATCTCGTCGAAACGCAGTGTAAGAACATGAGTGATTTTTGTCCGTTGCGAAGTTCACAGGGTCATGCAATAATTATTCACGTTGGCAGTGGTCTTACTTTTCTGGCTCAGCGCCTGCTAATACATAAAATGCGCCCAACAAGACGCGCAGCCGACTGGGGGTACGCACCGCGGTGAGTCCACCCTCCCACCCCAAACCGCTAACGCAAGTCCGTTACCGAATACTTCCTCAACCTCATCACCAGCCGCGTTAACCCGAGCGCGGCTATCACGCCATTTACAAATTCTCCCTCAGCCACGCGAGCGCGTCGCCGGGCGTGCCGATCCGCAAGCCTGAGTTCTCCGCCACTTTGGGGTCATCCAAGAAATGTTTGCGGTTATGTGTAACAAGGAAATCGACCCCGGCTCTCATAGCCACAAGAAGAATCGGCACATCGGCAGGGTCCTTGATCAAATATAAATTCGACCGAGAATCTTTGGGCAATGGATTGCGAACGATCTTCACTCTGGAGATTTTGATCAGATTTCTTAGGTCATCTAGGCTGCGCGGAGATTTACGCGCTACAACGCGTTCAGACTCAACGACAACCAACTCGCTAATGGTTATAACGATATCCCCGAATTCACCTAACAACAATATCGCGCGGGCGGCGCCAGCGCTCGAAATGGCGCCTGCTACCAACGCGCTGCTGTCAAGAAATATGTTCGGCTTTGCCACGAAGGTTTTTCCACTGCCTACTTCTCGGCATAGTGTTCCAGATAGTATTGGTGACGCTCTTCGTCGAGGGCTTCCAACAAGTCATCGAGGCTAACATTATCCTCCTTGAGTTGCTTTGCGATCTTGTCACCCAATTTATTGACTTGCGAAACCGTAGGCTTAATAAGAATTGATCCTTCGCCTAAATCAATAATGGTGAACAACTCGCCATCTTCCAACTTGTATTTCTTGCGCAAACTGGCAGGAAGAGTGATCGTCCCTTTTCCACGCATTTGAACAGTTGTCATGGTAAATCTCCAGAAAATCGGAATTCCAGAATTTCTGGAATTCTACCACGTCTCCCCACCAAGCAAAGGCTTAAAACTTCCTCAACCTCATCACCAACCTCGTCAACCCGATCGCGGCTAACAGCACCAACCCCACTGCCACTTCAAACGCCAATCTATTGATTCGAATCACCAAACTCAACAGCGCGATTCCAAACCCCAGCGCGGCGACGATGCCTGCCCGTGTCAGGTGACGGCGTTCCATGCCCGCGATATCATCCGTTGGGGCGGCGTAACTGAGGCGGCGGGCAAAATCGGAGAGGTCCCAGCCGAGCAAGCCGCCGAGCGCACCGAGCAACATCCAGAGCGTGGTGAAATTGTGCCACACGCCATACGCCGCGCCGAGAATTACGATAGCAAACGCCAAAGAGGAAACCCAATACAATTTCCGCCAGTGCGAGAGAATCCAAACGATTCCCAGCAACACAAACCAACGCGCGGGGTCAGTCATGCCTGCTTGCGAATATCCGTATGCAAGCGAGGCTGTTCCGAGGAGGATGCTCAATATCATTGCCGCAAGTGTCATCGATTTCTCCGTGTCCCTTAACCACTGAGACGCGGAGACACTGAGAAAAACATTTTTAATTCTCCGCGACTCAGTTTCTCCGTAGTTTGTTCTTTTCTACCTTCCAACAGCGCGCACCCACGCAGGCGGGCGCGATAATTTTCGCTTCACAACTTGATCGAACGGTTCAGACACGTCCCAATCCAATACTTGAATCCCTGCGCGCTGAATTTTTTGCAGTAGCAACGCGCGTTCCATGCGGATGACACGGGCGGCGAGTTCCACATGTTTATTCTTCGGCAGGTACGAGAGTTCAAACTTCACCGGGTTCGGGCAGACGACCAGCGCCTGATACCCCCGCGCGCGCAACTGCACCAATGGACTCAAATCATCCTCGTGCAATGGCGAGACCAGAATGATCTGCGACTCGGGCGGGAACAAGCGCGTCGGCAAATGCTCGAGACCCGCAAACACATTACTGCCGCCGGGACGCGCATGCGCCAGTGAAAACAAAATCTTCTCGCGTTGAAGTTTCCCGTAGCCCGGGATCGTCCAACGCAGGAAGGCGGCGTATACCAGCAAGCCCACGCGGTTGCCTTGCGCAAGCAGGGCATCGCTCAACGCCGCCGCCGCTTGCGCCGAATATTCAAACAACGAATGCCCGCGAGCAAACTCGTTCGTTCGCAAACGCCCATCCAAAATGATGCCCACATCGGCGGCGCGTTCCTGCTGAAATTCATTGGCGTACAGCGCGTCCGCATCCGCGTGATGCGCGCTTGCCCGCCAGTTGATGGCGCGCGGAGAGTCGCCGGGTTGATACTCGCGGACGCCGAAGAATTCCGTGCCTGAGCCGCCCACCCGCGCGGGAATTGTCCCAGCGTAGACTCTCGTCCGACGCGGACGAATCGCCACGTGACGGAGACGAATCACCGGCGGGAAGACGAACAACTCCGCCTGCGCTTCTAATTCGACCGTGCGGCTGGTCACCCGTAGGAAATCGTTGACCTGCGCCCGCACCGAGTCAAACCCGTAGCCCCCGCGCGGTCCCGCCACGCGATACCTGAACGTGAACGATGAATCTTTCCGCAGGCGAATCAGATGTCCCGTATGCCCGAAACGGAGGGTTAAATCCGCCGGTAAAAAATCTTCGATCAACACCTCGTCGAGGGATGCGCCGCGATTGACGACCGTCACCGTTACTGTGACTTCCGCGCCGGGCGATGCGCGCTCCGCGCTGAGATGCCGCGTCGCTTCGAGCTTGATCTCGTTGGGAGAAAATAAAAATCCCGCGAGCAGATAGATCACAAAAGGAATCGCAAGCGCGATGAACTCGCCGCGCACGGTGGCGATGCCCGCCATCAGCAGACTATAGATGATAAAACCGAGAAGGAGTGAGCGTGACAAGTGACTGCCAGATTGAGTGAGTAGAGGATTAGATAACTAGAGGACTAGAGGATTAGAAGATTAGAGGATTAGAAGGCTAGAAGACTACTTGTTTACCGGCACCGGTGTCTTCTCGAGCGCGTCGCGGATTACGTCGTCGCCGACCGAGCGCGACATCCAATATTCGGGTTGGAGGATCACGCGGTGGGTGAGGATGGGCGTGGCGTAACGTTTGATATCGTCGGGGATGATAAAGTCGCGCCCATCGAGCGCGGCATTGGCGCGCGCCATTTTGAGAAAAGCCAGCGACCCGCGTGGGCTGGCTCCCACTGCCACGCGGCGGTCGATGCGTGTGGCATGAACAAGCGTTGCGATATAACTTTCAAGATCGGCGTCCACGTGAACCGACTCGACCGCTTCTCTTAGTTCCAGTACTTGTTTTGCTTTGGCGATCTCGCGCAACTCCACTTCATCTTGTTTGCGTTCGCGCCGCCGTTGCAAGATCAATTTCTCCTCTTCGAGCGTGGGATGACCCACCGTGAGTTTCAACATGAAGCGATCGAGTTGCGCTTCGGGGAGCGGGAAGGTCCCCTCATATTCGATGGGGTTTTGCGTGGCAAGCACGAGGAACGGCTCCGGCAGGGGCAGGGATTCGCCGTCGATGGTCACGTGTCCCTCCTGCATGGCTTCGAGCAACGCGGACTGTGTCTTTGGCGAGGCGCGGTTGATCTCGTCGGCAAGGACGATGTTGGCGAACACCGGCCCCTTGCGGAGTTCGAATTTATTTTTGACGCGGTTGAAGATGTACCCGCCCGTGATGTCGCCGGGCAGAAGGTCTGGCGTAAATTGGATGCGCTTAAAATCCAGCCCAAGCGCTTTGGCGAAACTGCGCGCGATGAGCGTTTTGCCAAGCCCGGGAAAATCTTCGAGAAGCATGTGCCCGCCTGCCAGCACAGACGCCATCATCATTTCGAGCAGGGCGCGTTTGCCCACCACAGCGCGTTCCACCTCGGCAATAACCTGGTTGCCAATCAGCGATACTTTTTTTATGTCTGCCACGTTGACTCCACGAGTGAAATGACTGTCGCTTTATGTATGCCTATCCATTTGTTGCGATTCAAGAAACTCCACCGCTTCGCTCACATCCAGATCGAGCGATGTTTTTTGCGGCAGTGAAAGGGAACCCCATCTCCCGATTGGGAAATCTGCAAACGAACCCTGCAACCCGCGTTCGAGATAGCGCCGCACTTCATCGGGCGGATCCCAGCCTTCGCCGGTGAGCGGCGCAAACAGAGCGCGCGGTTTGCCATGTTCGCGCATGGAAAGGAGTTGATGCGCCAACTTGCCGAGGCGGTTTGCCACCACCCACTTGAAGTATGTGCCTTGGGTCGATTTTGCCAATGCCCTGGCGAGACTTTCCACCCCGCCGCGTTCCTCGCGCTGGAGATCGATCTGGCTTCCCTTCGGCTTGATCTCCGGTAGGAGGCTGGTTCCCAAAACGAGCAGGGTAACCAGCGCGATGCCGATCCACCACAGCGATTGGTCGACAGAGCGGTAAAACAACCCCAGCAACCAAAACACATACGCGAGCGGAATCACCACAAGGTGATACACCGCCTCGCGGAACGGAAATGCCAGCAAGGCGGCGATGATCGCAATGATACTCAGCGCCGCAAGGTTACGGCGGGTCATACCGGTTCACCGCAATGTTGCAGAATGGAGGTGAGACACGCCACTGCTTCGCTCACCATGTTCGGATTCGATCGTTGCCCGCCGTAACGGACCGACTCGAAGAGGCGCGTCAGCGCGCGCACCGCGTCGGAGGGGATGCCTTCCGCTTCCAGGCGCGCGGCAAATTCACTGGGCGTCATCGAAGCGTTTCGGTTCAGGTTTTTGCGGTGTGAGACGGCATCGCTCATCCGATAGTAGCAGTTGAGGATCACATCCGCCGATTCTCTGCCGGCGGATAAATCCAGGATCGAGGCGCGGGCGATCTTTGCGATCCGTCCTTTTGCAAGATCGGACGACGGCGCGTTGAGTTCCTTCCAGAAAGAATACGCTTTCCATGCGATGAAGAGAACCAAAAGGAGAAGCCCGAAACTCAACACGTACGCCCACCACGAAGCAGACTGAGGCGGCGTGAATTCTGGAGCCGCCGCTCCGGTCGCTGTCTCGCTCGACTCAGCATTCAATGCGGAAAGGTTAAGCCCTAACTGGCTGAGGATGTTTGGGTAGCGTGTGAAGATCATGGATAACAGCCAGATCGTGAGCGCCGCCCGAATGACGGCATTGAGCAGGCGTTTGCGCATTTCGGGAGAGAGCAGCAAGCCGATCAGCGCGAACAGGATAACAAGCAAGATCAAGACGAGCAATTGAGTTTGGAAGGGGACAGCCTGCATGTTGCTGATGGCTTCGATGGCGGCGGCGCGAATACCGTTTGCCGTTCCGGTGCCGAATTGTTGCCCCGCTCGAAAGTCCATGCCGCCCAGCCCGGAGGCGAGGATCGTCAATGCCGCGAGGGCAACGAACGCCAGGGCGGCGATCAGGATTTTGTTGGATGACAAGGCGCGCATAGGGTGAGGGGATTGTACCATCCCGGCTATAATCACCAACACCCTCGCCATGACTGAATCAACCATCGACTGTGCCAGCCCTCTCCATCCGCATGCCGCGCAGGGATTGCGCCTCTTTAATGAAGGGAAGTACTTCGAGGCGCACGAAGCGCTGGAGGTCGCGTGGCTGGAAGAAAAGGGAAAAATCCGCGACTTGTACCGGGGAATTTTGCAGGTGGGCGTGACGTATCTGCACATCACGCGCGGGAATTACAACGGCGCGATCAAGGTGCATGGGCGGAGCGTGAGGTGGCTGAAGGATTTTCCGCCGGTCTGCCGGGGAATCGGCGTGGAGGAATTGCGGAGCGATGCGGAAGAGGCGATCAACGAAGTGATGAAGCTGGGAGAAAAGAGAATTGGAGAATTCGACCTGGCGCGGCTGAGACCTGTCAAGTGGGAGGAAGGCTGGGGGAAACTGAAGCAGGCTGACCCTGAGTCGAACCGGCGCGTCTACATCTGCGATCGGTGCGGGAGCGAAATGCGCGAGTCGAATTGCAAGGTCACTTGTCCCAATTGCGGAAACCGTTTCGATTGTTCAGACTTGAATATTTATTTCGATTGAAGCCGTGCGAAGGGTCGGAACCTTCGCACGGTTCATTGTGTGGCAGATTATTTCACGAGGCGGAAGGTCAGGATGCTTTTTTCAAAAACTTCCAACTCCTTGTAAAACTCGTTGATTTGCGTCCAATACTCCACATACCAAACTGTATTGCCGTCTAAAAAAACATACAGCAAGCTATTGACATCAAGGTTGTCTGTTGATTTTCCCTCAAACAGTACTCGTAGCGCTGGCGCAGAATTCACGAACACCTTCCGTTGATCAACAATCCGCAGAGGAAGGGGAGTCGCCGTTATTTCGGCACCGGAATTCGCCAAATGCGACTCGAGCGTATCGCCTTGTAGTGGTTCGTAGGCAATGATGACATACAGGTTGTATAGCGTAGTTGTTGTCGGCGTCCGCGAAAGAGTAAGGTCTAGGGTGATTTGCTTATCGAGGATCAACAGGTCTTTGATCGTGGTTTTCCGATAGTCACTCGGCAGCCAAATCTCAATATTCGCAGTCTTATGTTGTTTCCACCCTTCTGGAATCAATTGCTCATAGGGAATCGCGGTTGGCGGGAGCGTTGGCGTGGATGTGGGAGGCGCGACCAGGGTTGCGGTGGGGATGACAAGTGTCGGCGCGACCGGTTGAGGAGCCATCGAGGTTACCCCGCCTGTGAAAATGAAATACCCGGCAACGCAAAGGATCAATATCAATGTTCCCGCCAGCGCGCCCAGGACGCCGAGCTGAGGGATGGTCATGCCGAGATACCTGCGATTTGGATTCATAAGCCCTCCGCGCAATACAGATTGAGATTAGCTCATTTTCTACGGACGTTCTGGGTGAAAGATCCAATGAATTTATTTTACCCTTTTCGGATATTACTCAACCGTTATAAGTTCATCACTGAAAATCATTTCACGGATTAGGCGTTCCCACCATGGAAGGAACGACCATGGGCGTCAACGTCGGCGTAATCGTTGGAGCGAGAGTCGGGATCGGGTTCAGCCAGCCGCTGAAGAAAAAATAATCCTGCAAGAATCCATAACGCTCATCATCCGTCATCAAGCGCGGGCGCGAGTAGTCTTCGAGGATACCGGTCAGCAATTCCACGCTGATGAGTTTACCGTCATAGATCACATAGCGATCGTAAAATTCGCGGCGGATTCCGGGCGGCATCCAATCCTGATCGCCCATTTGGTCGAAGAATAAGTTTCCAAGCCCATAATGGATGAAGGCATCGTCGTAGAATTCCATCATTTGCGGGTAATGCGCCTGACTGCCGCTGACGACCGACGCGCCGGAGTCTGCCATCAAACGGAAGTCCGCCATTTGTTGCGGGCTGGGGTGCGAGTCGTAACTTTCGTTCCATTGAAAGGTGGAGATCACCACATAGCCTTGCGCTTTCAATTCGGCGATCTTTTGCGCGAGATACTCAAAGTCGCAGGGGGCGGCGCCGGGGCGAAAATCGCGCGCGGTGGGGAAGCGGTCCACATCGGGCTTATTGCAACCCACGAACGCGATCTTGTTGCCGTTGACTTCAAACAGGGCAGGCTCGAGCGAATCGTTCAAGTCTCTGCCGCCGCCGAAATAAGGAAGATCATGCTGGCTGTAAATATCGATGGTTTCCAACATCCCCTGCGCGCCGCGATCGGCAAAGTGATTGCCGGTCAACTCCACCACGTCCGCGCCGACATCGGTGAGCAGGTCGATGTATTTCGGGTCACTGCAAAAGACCAGCGGGCCGGTCGCGTCGGGCTTGGGGAATTCGCATCCCGTGAAGAACGGAATTTCGTTGCTGATGTGGGCGATGTCCGCTTCGCGCAGAACATCGCGGATCTTTTCGCCGGGGTACGTCACGCCTTTGTATTCCATCGTCACGGCGGTGGCGCGCACGAGGGCGGTGACGCCGGTGAGGATGACGGTTGTTAGTTTTGATGGGTCGTAATTAGAGAGTAGAGGATTAGAAAGTAGAGAATTGGTCGGCGTTTGAAGTGTAAAGTCTACCGTGAGTGGATAAGAGGCGAGGTCGAATTTTTTTCGGATCGGCGATTGACCGTCAATGGTCAACACTTTCCACTTCGGCTGGATTTCCTCAAACGGGATGATCGCCCAGGCGGATTCGCTCCACGCTTGGTCGAGCAGTTCGCCCGTCGAAACGATTCGTACCGACGGGGCGACTGGGGCATCCCATAGGACGGTTAAGGCGTCCCGTGTAGATTCTTCCATCAACAGAGGCATCCCATTAAGCAGTTTGCCCTCCGTCCACGCGAGGTGGAGTTGGTCGAGGGTGACGCCGTCTGTGACAGTTGGGAACGGCGCGACGAGCGCGTACACCCATTGGATTTTTTTCTCGCTCAGCGACGGATTCGATTCGACGAACGGCGAGGCGTCGAGGATGAAATTCGACAGGTTCAAATTTTGCATTTGTTCGCGCAGTGACGCGGGGACCGACTCGCCGATGCGCGCGCCCGGCGCGGGGGTGAATGTGATGGGTTTTTGTGTTGCGATAGACGTTGGTGTTGATGAAGAGACTGGGGACTGGAGACTCGGTGTTGCTTGAGGGGAGCAGGAAATTAACAGGAGGAGAATACAGAGTGAGTGAAATTTTTTCATGGCGCGATGATTATACTCTCGCCCTCACCCCTAGCCCCTCTCCCTTGGGGAGAGGGGGATTCTCATGCCTTCAATGTAATTTCAGCCAGCGAAAATTCTTTCAGCGCGGATTCGTCAATCGTCACGCCCAAGCCGTGAGCGGTTGGGACGGTGATCGTGCTGTCGTCGTTCAGCATAAATCGTTCGTTCGTGATGTCGCGGTGATAGTAGCGATCCGAAGCGGAGATGTCGCCGGGCAGGACGAAGCCCGGCAGAGACGCGAGCGCGAGATTCGAGGCGCGCCCGATTCCCGTTTCGAGCATCCCCCCGCACCACACAGGGACTTGTTGAGCGAGGCAGTGATCGTGAATCGCGATGGCTTGACTCAACCCGCCGACGCGGGCGGGCTTGATGTTGATGATCTTGCAGGCTTTCATCTCCAGCGCGTAACGCGCATGGCGCGGCGAGACCACGCTTTCATCCAAACAGATCGGCGTTTTGAATTCGGCTTGCAGGAGGCGATGATCCCAAATGTCGTCTTCGAAGAGCGGCTGTTCGATCAACAGCAGGTTCAGGTCGTCAATCTTCTTCAACACCTGCGCGGACTCAAGCGTGTACGCGGAATTGGCGTCCACTTGCAAGCGCAAGTCGGGGTGCGCCTTGCGGACGGCGAGCGTCTCTTCCACTTCGCGCCCCGGCTTGATCTTGATCTTCACGCGGCGATACCCTTGACCCAAATACGAATCAACCGTCTTCACCAGCGCGGATGCGGATTCTTGAATCCCGATGGAGACTCCCACATCCACTTTGTCGCGTGTGCCGCCGAACATTTCTTTCAGCGGCTTGCCATCGCGTTTACCGAGCAGATCCCACAACGCCATTTCGACTCCCGCCTTGGCGAGGTGGTGTCCGCGAATCCGCTCGACGCGGGATTGGAAATCGTCCGCATCCTGGATGTCTTGTCCCAGCACGAGCGGGGCGATGAAATCTTTGAGGATGTGCCACGCGGTGCCGGTCGTTTCGTAGTTGTAGCCCGGCTCGCGCGAAGCGACACATTCACCCCAACCGGTCAGTCCTTCGGCGTGGAGTTCAATGATGACGCACTCGCGCACCGTCTCGCGCCCGAACGAGGTCTCGAACGGCGCGACGAGCGGCATGGAGATGTGGTGGAGGGTGAGGGAGGAGAGTTTCATGGGATGTTTTCTATGTTGTCTTTCAGTCGTATAATGTTGTACATAGGCTATTATACAAAGAATTAGCTGTACAACCATGCCTATGGCGTCTGATACGGCAAAAGTAGGATTAAGGCGTAGTTGGGCAGGTACTTGCAAAACATAGAGAAGCCTAAATTGCATAGGATGAGTGATGGGTCAAAGCGAAAAAAATTCAGCGGCAAGTGTATTTTCGTGGAAAGACGTTTTTCCCTTTTTAGGCGCGTTAATTGCCGCTTATATTGGCTATTTAGGTATCCGCTCTCAAATTGAAATTCCAATTCAGGCTACTCAAACTGCCGAAGCACGGCTTACAGAGGTTTCGGGGATATTTAGCATGACGCAATTCGCAATTGCACCTTCCGAAACATTATTGCCCTCACCAACTTATACCGAAACATCTACGCCAACTTTTACTCCTACAATAACATCGAGTCCAACTTTGCCGCCATCGCAGACCCCTACTAAAGCCCCAACCGCAACTCCAACAATTGCCCCTGTTGTATTTCGGGGTTTAGACAGAAATTGCATTTCAAAAACTTACTGGAATCCAACTCCAGTATTTCCAACTGACAACCTGACATTGGACAAAAATGGTTGCTGGAACTTAACGTCATGGGGTATTCTTGCAGAAAATCAAAGCCTAAAGTTTGTTGTTACCGATGATATATTCAACGACCGAGTAACCCGAAGTATTTACACAACCCTAGGCAATAATGCTGTTGTTGAATTTAAGGTAAATGTCAAATCACTTACTTCTTCATCGGACATGGACGGCGTTGTGTTCATTGGGCTAGGCAATAAAACTTCTTATGCAGAGCCTGGTTACTTTCTAAAGTACATTGTTCTTGCCAGAGAAACGACACCGTATTTTGTATTCGCCCCTGATTATTTCAACTACTACACTCCAAAAACTGATTACAGTTTTGGCGATGTTCAATCGGTAAAAATTACAATTAACGGTTCAGATGTAAGCGTTCAGGTTGGCAATCAAACAAAAAGTCTCACCTTGCTTCCATCTAAAAGAGAAGTCCTTTGGATAGGCTATTCAACGCCCGCATCAAACAATTACGTCAATGCCGTAATTTCTGATTTCAAAATCTATGACAAATGAGTTGTGTTCAAAAACATCTATGGGTATATACTTTCCAAAGTCAAGGTTTCGGTAGGCACAAGCCTGCCCAACAAAGCGTCCTATTCAGGTTAACTAAGATTGACTTACAATAGGCAGTATGACATGGAAGCCATCATACTTGACACGCGAACAAATGGAAGAAAGGCGACTAGAGGGTGGGCGTCTTTTGAGGGCGGGGAAATTATCGCAAGCCGAAATTACTCGGCGCTTGGGAGTCAGCCGAGCCACGGTGAGCGAGTGGGCCAAAACAGTGGAAGCGAAAGGCATACGCGGTCTCCGCAGAAGGAAAGCAGAAGGTAGTCAATCAAAACTGAATTCGTTGCAAAAGCAAAAACTAAAATGCCTGTTGGATCGCGGCGCATTGGCAAATGGATTTCCAACAGACCGCTGGACATTGGAACGTGTACGGCAATTGATCCAGCAGAAATTTGAGGTCGGCTATCATCCCAATTATCTCAATCGTTTGTTGCGGGGCTTGGGTTTCAGTCCGCAAAAGCCTTTGCCGCAAGCCATGGAACAGGAAAAAGAACTGGTACGGGCGTGGTTGCAACGAGATTGGCCAAGGATAAAAAAAATCGCGGCGGCTCGGCGCAAAAATCGTATTTTGGGATGAATTTGGCTTCTCCTTTCAAGAACAACTGGCTACGACTTGGGCTCGCAGAGGAAAACGTCCACTCTTTCGACGAGTCACAAAGGAACGTCGCGCATTATCCACAGCGGTCGCGCTGACACTTTCAGGAAACATCTACAAACGCCATTTTGAAGGTTCGGTGAAAAGCGAAAACGTGGTGAAAACACTCGAGCATGTTCAACGGCAAATACCAGGCAGAATCATTTTGATTTGGGATCGAGCCAGTATTCATCTGAGCAAGATCACCAAAGCCTACCTTCAGAAACATCCTGAAATCTTGATTGAAGAATTGCCTGCCTACGCTCCGCAACTCAACCCAGAAGAATATTGTCATGGAAATGTCAAGCAACGTCTCAAAAACGCTCGCCCTACAAGTAAAGAAGAAATTCGCTCCATGCTCAATCGTGGCTTTGCTCGCTTGCGTCGCCGTCCCGATTTGCTCCTCGGGTTCTTTCACACCGCAGGGCTGTCTGTTAGGCAACTTAGGTTAACCTGAATAAGAAACGAGAACATGAGAGCCTATGCTCTTTTGACGTCCTTTTCCCCGTCTATGCTTAACACAAAAAAGGATGTCGCCTTTTGCTTTTTTGTATAACGACATCCTGTCATATGCACAATTTAATTGATGGGCATGAATGGCACGGCTCTTAAGTGGTGCAGCTTCCTAAACGGGATCGTTATAGATCGTCAAACAAACCAATCCTGAATTTATTGGATGTACAATGGACGCGCAGCGATTCGCTCTGGTTCACAATATCGGCAAGATCCACGTCTTTGGGGCGCTCGCCTGACCCTGACAGAGCGAAACGAAGACTGCCATACTCGGTCCCTGGCACACGGGGACGGCTCTGGCCAAAATCGGTTTTTCGACAGTCTCGTTATACGGATGGCGTCTGAATAAGTGGTGATTGAGCGCAAATTTGAAATGAATTAATTACAGATCGATGCAACATGAAAATTTGATGCCAAGGAGGATCGTTATGGATGCCTGGAGCTTGTTTTTTCTCCCCTGCTTGTGCGCCATACCTCTCGTGATAATCGCAATCTTCGTATCAAAAGACACCCACATCTTTGACTTCAAAGATAAAACAGAAATTCAATCAACAGACAAAAGTCTTTTGCAAGTACCAGACTCTTCGCCGAAAGGTAAAACCCTCTTTTTTTCTGGGTGTGGATTCTTAATTGCCAGCGCTTTTTGCCTTGCAGCTTTTCCGATTTCTCTCATGATCGTGCTAGGGTTGGGAATGAGCGGCGACTTCGAAGTTTCAATCGTAGCTTTGAGTATGGTTGGTTTATTACTCAACATCGTCTTTATAATAGCGTTTGGAATTATTAGCGCGATTCTGTTATCCATTTGGGCAATCAAGAAATACAAAACCAGGTTAGCCTGACCTCAACATGGCAGGTCTCGCACGATCCGCTCGACCATCTCCATATCCGCCGACGGGATTTCAGCCAGGCGATACCAATTGGTACACAACATCCGTTTTTGCTGTTGAGACAATTTCTTGGCGGCGATGGTCAGATCGTAGGCGGTTTGCCAGTCGCCGGTTTGGGCATACGCTTCGATAAAGGGAATGTATTCCGCGCCGTATTTCGGAGTCAAACCAAGTCCCTGCGCCTGCTGATAGAGGTCAATGACTGTGTTCCACTCTTTCATTTGGCGGGCAAGGTCTGCCTTCTGGAAGAAGTAACACCATGTGTGAGGAGGCTCGGGCCCGAAAATGTCGGTGTCGGGCGAGGCAGGCTGAGGGTCCGGGATGATGCGCGAAAGGTTAGAGATTGGGATGAGCCGTTGGCTCCCCTCATCCAGCAAGGGATCATACAGGTAGACCGAATCCAGAACGCGCAGGCAGGACGAATCGGTTTGATGAAAAATCGCGACATTGTTGGACGAGTTGCCGTTGAACATCAAATTGCGGGCGGGGAATTTGTACGCGGTATCCGGTGTGACATACCGTTCGTATTCAGGGGTGATGAACATGTAGGGGATCGAACCGTTCGGGGTTTGAAAATGATACAGGAGGTTGACCGCCCAAGTCGCGTCCATGTCGTGCGTGATCATGTAGGACGGATAGGCAAAACTGTACACCGCCGTATCCGTTTGCAAAGCGGGCGCGCGCCAATACAACTGCCAATAGAATTCGGGTTGGATTTTCCAATCGCGGCGATACGAATCCGCCATCACAACCTGCGTTGCTATCGAAAACATGAGCAGGAATCCAAGTATCCATTTTTGCCCGGCAGGACGGATGAACAACAACACGAGACCGATAAGCGTGAGACTCGCGCCAAACATCGGAGCGAGCGTAAAGCGTTCGTTCCAGCCGCCCGTGCTGACCTCTTTGCCAATCGCCCAAATGGGAATCGCGCTCGAGACGAACATCAAGAGACCGATGAAAATGATCAACAGCGGAGAGGTTCGATTCTGAGTCTCATCCTCTTTTGTGTTGTAGAAGAACCAAAAGGCAAGCGCGAATAACCCACCCAACCCAAACGCGAACCACGTAATTCGCTGTTGGAAGGTGACGCCGCCAAGCCCGATGATCGCGTCTGTCCACACTTGAAGCGTAGAATACAAAACATCCCACAACGCCTTGTTGAAGAGATTCAACGAGGCTCCAAGAAAAGAAGTTTCAAATCCGCTCAAGGTGGAATCGATATTGTCGAGGCGGGCGAAGGTCTGAAGCGCGGTGGGAAAATACACAAAGCGGATCCAGAAAAAGAGCGCGGTCACCAGCACATACGGCAGGGAATACAGCACAACTTTACGCAAGGTCTGCGAATCTTTTTTGAATCCATTTGCGACCAGTATCCAGATCAGCACAGGGCGCATGAACTCGACGCCCGAAAAGTATTCGATGGTGATGAGGTGCATGAATGTGGCGATCCACGATAATGGAAAAAATAAACGCGCCCATTTCGGCTGTTTGATCGCGACCGCCATCAGATACAACGACAAGCAAAAAAGGAACAGCGTCATGATATGGCGCGAGAACGCCGCTGATTGTTCCTGTTGGATAAAGCCCGGGTACACCGCCAACAACGCGCCCAGCCAATAAAGTTGTTTTTTATACTCGGGCCAACATTGGATCAGCGCATACACAAAGAACAACGTCCCTGCCGCGCGAAGAGTCAACGAGGCGATCTGCCAGCCGATGGGTTTTGAACCGACAAGGAGATAGATCAACTGATACGCCCACGGATACGGTCTATCCACCGCGTAATAGCCGAATTGATAGGCGGGGTCGAGCTTGGTAAAAAATTGAACTTCCCAATCGGACCAGTAATAGCCCAGCGAGGTCAGGTCATATCCGTACGCGGCGAACGCCAGCAAAAATAAAGCCACTGGATAAAACCATGGCTTTTCAGAGATCGTTTTTAGTTTTTCAAGGCTGGTTTTCATAACTTTGTTTCTGTATTTTCCGTTTTCCATGATTGAATGCTTGATGCCTATTTTGTCAGGAGGTTATTTTGGATGGCTCTCATTTTATCATTGGCGCATACGCAAAGGTAGGGCGTAGGAATGGCGCCGCGAAATCTCAATTCTCAATCGCAAACCGCCTTGGTTGGATTTTTACAACAATTTTACATCTCTGCCATATGGGCGTAACTCGCGCATTCTACAATTGCCATCGTAACCTTGAAAGGAGGTTTATCATGATGATGAAAGTATTGTTCAAGAAAACCCTGTTGCTGGCGCTGGTAATGGCGCTCGGCGTGGGGAGCCTGTCGGTATTTGGCGTTTCGGCCGCAGGATCGAACGACCCGACTCCGCCGCCCCCGCAGGGTGAAATGACGGACGAGCGTCTCGAGCAAATCTGGGCGAAGCAACTCCGCGCGTATGAGATATTGGGCAAGACCGAAGAGTTCATCGGCAAAACCCAGAAACTGATCGATCGCGCCGCGCAAAGTGGAAAGGATGTCTCTGCCGTGCAAGCCGCTTTGGACGCATTTACAGATGCGGCGAAAGACGCCAAGCCGGTCTATGAAAGCGCGCAATCCATGGTCGACTCGCATGCGGGCTTCGATGCGGACGGCAAAGTGATCGACCCCGAGCAAGCCAAAGCGACTATCCGCGCGATGGGTGAGAAGATGAAGGAGATCAAAGACGCAATGGGCGGCGCCGGCAAAGACCTGCGCGATGCGCTCCACGCCTTCCGCGAAGCAAATCCGCGCCCTGAAAAAACTCCGACGCCGTAATTGCTTATGCCGTGTCGCCCTGAGTGGCGCGAGGCGCCACTCAGGGTCTCTGATCTCGCAGTAGGGCTTACGCAGTTGAACCTGTTCCGCCGTAGTTGCACTGCGGCGGCGGCAGTACAACTGCCTGCCAACTGCGTAAGTCCTGTCCAGCTTATCTTGAGTTTTTCGAAGGTCTCAGAATGGCATGGCAACACGGTTTCCACAAACCCGCATTCGGCAGTACAATCGCCTCACCAAAAAAAAACAAAGTGAGGCAGATTATGTACACATCCGAAGGTAAAAAAATCGTCCATACCGATAAAGCGCCCAAAGCGATCGGTCCCTATTCACAAGCCATCCGCACCGAGAGTTTGGTCTTCACAGCCGGGCAGATTGGGTTAGACCCCGCCACGATGGAAATTGTCCAAGGCGGCATCGAAGTGGAAACGCGGCAGGCGCTGACCAACCTCAAGCACGTGCTCGAATCGGCGGACTCGGGTTTGAACTTTGTGGTCAAGACGCTCGTATTTTTGCAAGACATGAACGACTTCGCCAAGATGAATGCGGTCTATGCCGAATTCTTTCCTGAGAACCCGCCCGCGCGAAGCACTGTCGCGGCGGCTGGCTTGCCCAAAGGCGCGCGGGTCGAAGTCGAATGTGTCGCGTTGCTCTCTCCCGCCCGCGGTGATTAATTTTTAACCGCAAAGCCCTACCCGTGAACGAACTCATCCTCCTCGTCGACGACGAACCCTCCATTATCAAACTGGCGCGTATGTATCTCGAGCGCGAGGGTTTTCGCATCCAAGCCGCGCGCGACGGCGAGGCGGCAGTGGAGGTTGCCCAGCGTGAGCGCCCCGCTCTCATCGTGCTGGATGTGATGCTCCCGAAACTCGACGGCTTCGAGGTGTGCCGCCGTTTGCGTTCTGCTAATCATCCCGCCGATATCCTCATGCTCACCGCGCGCGATGAGGATATCGATAAAATTCTGGGTCTCGAACTTGGCGCGGACGATTACCTCACCAAGCCGTTCAACCCGCGAGAACTGGTTGCGCGCGTGAAGGCAATCCTGCGACGCGGCGAGCGCGGCGTCAGGGCGGAGAATGCTTCCACGCTTCGACTCGGCGACCTGACGGTTGACCCAGCTCGAAGGGAGGTTCGAATCGGTTCTTCCTCCTGCCTCAACCTGCGCGCGCAAGAATTCGACTTGCTCCTCACGTTTGCGGAGCATCGCGGGTTGGTGCTCACGCGCGAGCAGATCCTGCAAAAGGCGTGGGGCTTTGATTTCTACGGTCAGACCCGCACGGTGGATGTGCACGTGGCGCATCTACGAAAGAAACTGGAGCCGAGTTCCGTGAAGATCGAAACCGTGACCGGTGTTGGGTATAAACTCGTGGTTGCCTGACGCAGTTCGTTACGGCATTGCAAGATTGTTCCGCCCGCCGAGGCGTACACTTAGGTTGGAGTATGAGCGAGCAAACCAACCCCTTGTTGAAAATCTGGGCGCAGATGCACTCCGTTATTCAGGAGTTTTGGGCGATCACCGAGCCTGAGGTCGAAAAAGTCGCCGTGCGTAACGACGTCCCCTTTGAACTGTATCTGTACAGTGAATTAGGGTTGGATTATTTCTCGCGCGTTAACTTTCAAAAGCGCGACCCGTTTACCAACCCCGAGAAATTTGAGAAGACGTTTGCCTACCTCGATGTGAAGGGGTGGATCCAGCCTCAGCCGGAGGATCAATACAAGGTAACCGAAATGGCGCGGGCGGGCGTGAAATTCATCGTCATGGCTGGCGATGCGAAACTCCCGCCGCCGGAGTTTATGCCGGAGATCGACCTCGAACGACTTAAGGTGTTGCTCAAGAAGATCGCGCTGGCGAACGATAGCGCTCCTGAGCCTCCGGAGAAATGGGCGATCCTCAAGCGCTTCCGGGTGGCGGACCGGGAAAGCCCGGTGATGACAAAGATTCGGGAATACCTGCTGGACTTATTTGCCTATCGCGATGATGCGCATCTTGAAGCGGCGCGTCCGCACTTTCATACGGCAGGCATCGCCTGGAATGTGTTGGGCGCGGCGGCGGGCGGCAACCCGGTGACTGCGGACAGACTGGCTGAACAACTTGCTTTTCGCGGGTACGATGCCGATGAGTACGCGGTCGCATTGCAAGCCGCGCAAGAGATCGGCTGGCTTGAACAAGCCGGCGACTCGGGCGCATATCGCATATCGCGCCAGGGAGTTGAACTGCGCGAGCAGGTTGAACGACAGACCGACGCGTATTTCTTTGCCCCGTGGTCGGCGCTCACACAGGAAGAACTCGATGAATTGCAAGAGTCGCTCGGCAAATTGCGCGAGAAATTGCGGGAGCATCGAAAATCGAACCAGCAAGCCTGACGAATTGTTTGCGGATTTCGCGGGGTTGCAAACCATACTCTGTTGCATATGTTTACTTCACTCCGTTCGCGCCTTTGGCTAAGTTACGCCCTCGTGATCACCGTTGCATTACTGGCGGTGATTGTTGTTTTGTTGGTCTATCTGCTTCGCAATCCGTTGTTGTATCGGGAAACCTTGCAACGCTTGCGGGGTGTTCAAACGCAACTCTCAACAAACCCGCGCGAGTTGTTGCAAGACACAGCCAAACTCCGCGAGATCGCCGAAGCGAATAACGCCCGTATCGTGATCTTCGATGCAACCCAGACGCTCGTCTTCGATTCGAATCCCGACCAGCCCGCCCTCCCGTTTCCGCGCAACACCCTTGTGAATCGAAATTCGCAATTCGCCACCGACGCGCAAGGCGGATCGTGGTTGCAGACGAAATCGCGCCTGCCGAATGGAAATATGATCGTGACCGCCGCGCCTCGACCCGCAACAAAGTTTTTGAATGTCTTCGCCGACGAACTGTTGACTCCGATCTTGCAAGGCGGCGTAATCGCCCTGTTGCTCTCGCTCGTGCTGGCGTTTGCGATCTCGCGCTCGGTGGCAGACCCGTTACAACAGGTTGTCCTCGCCGCCAGAAGTTACCCGCAGAGCGCAGAGGCGGAACCCGTTTCGTTGCGCGGACCGCGCGAAGTGCAAGATTTGACTCAAGCGTTCAACTCGATGATTCAGCGCGTGAACAACACCCAAAAAGCGCAGCGCGATTTTGTGGCGAATGTTTCGCACGAGTTGAAGACGCCGCTCACCTCCATTCAGGGATTTGCCCAAGCCATCCTCGATCACACCGCCGATTCGCCCGACGCGCGTAAGCAAGCCGCGCAAATTATTTATGACGAAGCCGGGCGGATGCACCGCATGGCGCTGGATTTACTCGATCTTGCCCGACTTGAGGCTGGCACGGCCGACCTCAATATCTCCGCAGTGGATGCGGGAGCGTTGTTGCGCGGCATCGCTGAAAAATTTTCCATCCAGGCGCAACAAGCGGAGGTAGACCTGCAAGTGAATGTCCCGCAGGGTTTGCCCTCGCTTCTCGGCGACGGCGACAGGTTGGCGCAGGTGTTTACGAATCTTGTGGACAACGCGTTGAAGTTCACGCCCGCGAACGGACGTGTTGCGCTCTCCGCAAAAAAGGATGAGGGGTGGATCGAATTCGAGGTGGCTGATTCAGGTGTCGGCGTCGAGAGCGAAGCGTTGCCCCGTCTATTTGATCGGTTTTATCAAGTGGACACATCCCGCGCCGGTGGCGAGGGGCATGGGGCGGGGCTCGGTCTGGCGATCGCGCGCGAGATCACGCAGGCGCATGGTGGTAAAATTGGCGTCCGAAGTTCGATGGGGCATGGGACGACATTTACGATCCGTCTGCCGCTTGCGAATAAGTAAAATAAGACCATTGCGATCTTTCTCTGCCACAGAGACCACGGAGAAAAAAAAGATTTTCCACCTGCCCCAAACGTGATTTGCCTGGCAAATTATGCGGGGTCAGAGTTCTCGGAGCGCTCTCCCGACAACCATCGGGACACTGTGTGGCTAAGGTAGCCAATCTATGCCTAAAGTTTCCATTATCGTTCCCTGTTACAACGAGCAAGCCACGATTCGACTCTTGTTGGATGCTCTGCGCGAGCAGACCTTTCCTCGCTCTCAAATGGAAGTGATCGTGGCAGACGGCTTGTCAACCGACAACACGCGCGAGGTGATCGCCGGGTTTCGGAGCGAGTTTCCCGATCTGGATGCGCGCGTGGTGGACAATGTGAAGCGCGCGATTCCCTCGGCGGTGAACCGCGCCATCGAAGTGTCGCGCGGCGAGATCATCGTGCGGCTGGACGCGCATTCGAAGCCGTACCCCGATTATGTGGAAAATTGCGTGAAGGCGCTCGAGGAGAATCGCGGCGACAACGTGGGCGGCGTGTGGGAAATTCACGCGGGCGCATCAGGTTGGGTCGCCGAATCGATCGCGGTTGCCGCGGCGCATCCGCTCGGCGTGGGCGACGCGTTGTATCGTCATGCGAAGCAAGCCGCGGAAGTGGACACGGTGCCGTTCGGTTCGTTCAAACGGACGTTGATCGACAAAGTGGGCATGTTCGATGAGACTTTGCTCACGAACGAAGATTACGAGTTCAACGCGCGGGTGCGGGAGGCGGGTGGTAGAATCTGGCTCGATCCGTCCATTCGCTCGATCTACTTTGCGCGCGCAACCTTGTTGGAACTGGCGCGCCAATACTGGCGTTATGGATTTTGGAAGTGGCGCATGTTAAGCAAATATCCGAACACTCTTCGTTGGAGGCAGGCTCTGCCTCCGTTGTTTGTCATCAGCCTGGCGGGGCTGGCGTTGTTGTCATTCTTTTTCCCGCTGGCGAAATTTCTTTTGCTGGGCGAGATACTCCTGTATCTTTTTATCTGCTTGCTGGCGGGCATTCAAGCGCGGTTGCGGATGAAAAAAAATTTCTTAAGTGTGGGGTTGCCGTTGGCAATTCCCATCATGCACATTGCGTGGGGGAGCGGGTTGTTATGGAGCATGCTCGCTTCTGGTTTTAGAAAGAATGGCTGAAAATCTTCGAACCGCCCCGTTGCGATTACGCCCCAGCGAACACCGCACTCTGTTGTTCCTGGGCGATCTCGTATTGTCCATCGTTTCCGTGTTCGCCGCATTATCGGTGTGGCGGGCGTACAACTACAACGTGCAATATCAGGCATTGCTGGCTGAAAAACCCCCGATCCCCGAGCCGCGGATCGTCGCGATTCTCAATACCAGGGTGGATATCGAAGTCCCGTTTTGGTTTTACCTCCTGCCGGTCTTGTGGATGCTTTTGCTGGTGGATTTATACGAGCCATCCATTGCGGGGAGCGGGCGCAAAACAACGCGCGGCATTGCCGTTGCCGCGTTCATCGCGTTGGCGCTGTACTCGTTCGTCTTTGTGTTTACTCAAGACCCGACCAACCTGCCGCGCGTCGGCGTTGGCGCATACCTGATCTTCGCCTCGCTACTTACCCTTGCCTGGCGCATGATCTTCATTCGCATCTACAAACGGACGGGGCAGTTGCGCCGCATGCTCATCATCGGCGCCGGGCAGGCGGGGAAGACCCTAGCCCAATTATATGAAACGCTTGGAACGCGCTCGTTCAATCTGGTGGGTTTTGTCGACGATGACAACCAGAAAGTTAGAAAATCTTTTCACGGTTCGAAGGTACTCGGCTCCAGCGATCGATTGCTCGCCTTGATCGACGAACACCAGGTGACCGACCTTGTCGTTGCTATTAATGGCGAAATACGGGGAAAAACGTTTCAAGCCATTTTAGACGCGCAGGAAAAAGGCGTCGAAGTCATGCGCATGCCTATCCTCTACGAAGAGATGACCGGGCGGCTTCCCATCCATCATCTTGAATCGGATTGGATCATCCGCTCGTTCGTAGACGAGGTACGGGTGAGCGGGATGTACGAACTAGCCAAACGCGCTCTCGATATTGCGGGTGGATTGGTGGGAATCGTAGTCCTGCTCTTATTATTCCCGGTGGTTGCCCTTGCCATCGTTCTCGATAGCGGTTTTCCCATCACCTATAAACAGACCCGCCTGGGAAAAGGCGCGCGTCGTTTTACGATCTACAAATTCCGTTCGATGCGCCAGGATGCGGAACAACAAGGCGAGGCAAAACTCGCCGAGAAGAACGATCCGCGCGTCACGCGCGTCGGCGATTTTTTACGCAAGACGCGGCTCGATGAATTCCCGCAATTCTGGAACGTGTTACGCGGCGACATGAGTCTCGTCGGTCCGCGCGCCGAACGCCCCGAACTCGTCGCCGCCTTCCAAAAGCAAGTTCCGTTCTATCGCGCGCGTTTACTGGTCAAGCCCGGCGTCTCAGGCTGGGCGCAGATCAATTACGGCTACTATGCTAGCGTCACCGAGATGGCGGTCAAACTCGAATACGACCTCTACTACATCAAACATCGCTCGCTAACGATGGATTTGCAGATCATTCTCCGCACCATCGGCACCATGCTCAGGCGCACGGGACGATGATGAAAACTCTCGTCACTGGCGGAGTGGGGTTCATCGGTTCGCACATCGCAGAGACTTTGCTCGCGCGCGGCGATTCGGTGCGCGTGTTGGATAATTTCACCACAGGCAAACGAGAAAACATCGCGGCGATTGCGCAGGATGTCGAGATCATCGAAGCCGACCTTCGAGACGTTTCGCGCGTCGGGGAGGCTGTGCGCGGCATGGACGTTGTTTTCCACTCCGCGGCATTTGTCTCCGTCCCGCAATCTATGGAGCAACCGCAAGAATGTTTCGACGTTAATGTAGGCGGAACACATCTCCTGCTCGAATCGGCGCGACGCGCGGGCGTCAGGCGCGTTGTCCTCGCTTCAAGCGCGGCAGTCTATGGCGAATCCGATGCGTTGCCTCTCCTCGAAGAAACTCCTCTGCAACCAAAATCACCTTATGCGTTGTCGAAGCGCGTCAACGAGATGTACGCCGAACTATTCACAAACCAATTCGATCTCGAAGTTGTCGCGCTCCGCTATTTCAACGTCTATGGTCCACGCCAACGCCCCGACTCGATGTACGCCGCGGCAGTCCCGATCTTCATTCAGAGATTATTGGATGGAAAACCTGTCACCATCTTCGGCGATGGCGGTCAAACCCGCGACCTCATCAACATCCGCGATGTTGTCCGTGCCAACCTGATCGCATCCGAACACCCAAACGCCGTAGGGAAAATTTTCAACATCTGCACAGGCATCGAAACGTGCCTGCTCGACTTGCTCGACGTGTTGTATGCACTCTTCCCCAGCGCGCCGCCAACCGAAATCGCTCTTCCCCGCGCAGGCGACATCTACCGCTCCGTCGGAAGCCCGCAAAAAGCAAAAGATATAATTGACTTCAAAGCAACCACATCCCTATCCGAAGGTCTAAAAGAAACCGTCGAATCCATGCGCCAACAATCTCCAATCTCTAATCTCCAATCTCCAATCTCTATTCTCTAATCCTCTATTCTTCTATTCCTCTAATTCTCCAATCCTCCAATTACCAATTACCAATTACCAATTACCAATTACCAATTACCAATTACCAATTACATGTCTTTCTCCCGCCCCCCTCACATCCGCAACCGCTTCGTCCTCATCGGCGACATTGCCCTCATCATCGTCTCGGTGCTGGGAAGTTTTGCCCTGCGGCTGAACGTGGAGGAATTGCCGTTTTATTTTCCCGCCGTTGTGTTGATGAGTGTGGTCGCGCTCGCAATCAAAATCCCCGTTTACTATTTCTTCGGTTTGTATCGCCGCCTATGGATCTACGCCAGCACAGGCGAGTTGCGCTTGATCACCGTCGCAGTGACTACCGCCTCTGTCCTCACCTCAGGCGTGATGGCGCTCCTCATCGTAACTCGTAACGTGTATCCTGGAATGCCCCGTTCTGCTTTAGGCATTGACTGGCTCCTCTCGCTCGTTCTCATCGGCGGCTCGCGCTTTGCATTGCGAATCCTTGCCGAACAATCCATGTCCGCGCGTTCAAGCGGAAAAAGCAAACGCGCCATCATCATCGGCGCAGGCGACGCGGGCGCGTTGGTTGTTCGTGAATTACAAAAAACGTCGCAACTCAATTTGATTCCCGTCGGCTTCCTCGACGACGACCCCGCCAAACAAAAACATTCCATTCATGGAATTACTGTCATCGGGGCGGTCAACGATTTAGCCTCCGCGATTGACCTGCATCATGTAGACGAAGTCATCATCGCGATTCCCTCCGCGCCCGGTCAGCTCGTGCGCGCGATCAACGACGTTTGCCGCGTCAAAGGAATCCCCTCGCGCACGATGCCTGGCATTTATGAACTCATCGGCGGCAAGGTCAGCGTTAACCGCCTGCGCGAAGTGGACATCACCGACCTGCTTCGCCGCGAACCCGTGCGCGTCAATGACGAAGCCGTCGGCGCGGCGCTTGAGGGCAAGCGAGTCCTCGTCACGGGCGCGGGCGGCTCCATTGGGCGCGAACTCTGCCGACAGATCGCGCGCCGTAATCCATCTGAACTTGTTTTGCTCGGTCACGGCGAAAATAGCATCTTTGAAATTCTGCTCGAACTGAATCAAGAGTATCCGAATCTATCTCTCTCGCCCGTCATCGCCGACATCCGCAACACCGAACGACTCGCGCAAATTTTCGCGCAGCATCAACCGCAAGTTGTCTTCCATGCCGCCGCGCACAAACACGTCCCGTTGATGGAGGTGAACATCGTCGAAGCGGTCACGAACAACGTCATCGGCACGCGCAACGTTGTCCAAGCCGCGCTCAGCCAAAACGTCGAACGATTCGTGCTCATCTCCACCGATAAAGCCGTCCGCCCGTCATCCATCTACGGCGCAACAAAACGTCTCGCGGAAATGATCGTGCTGGACGCCTCATCGCGAAGCATCCCTTTGGGACGATCCACGCCTCACGCCTTTTCGGTAGTCCGCTTCGGCAACGTCCTGGGCAGTCGCGGCAGTATCATTCCCATTTTCAAAAATCAAATCGCGGGCGGCGGTCCCGTCACGATCACGCATCCCGACATGTATCGTTTTTTCATGACCATTCCCGAAGCGGTCTATCTCGTGCTTCAAGCCGCGTCGATGGAAAACGGTGGCGAAACGTTTGTGCTCAACATGGGCGAGCCTGTCCGCATTCTCGATCTCGCCGAAGACCTTATTCGACTCTCTGGACTCGAGCCGCATCGCGACATCGAAATTTCATACACGGGCATTCGCGCGGGCGAAAAATTAACGGAGGAACTTTGGGATGAGGGGACGCCGCTTGCGAAGACTCTGCACCCCGACATCTTCCGCCTCGACGCAGACGCTTCTTCCTCCGATTTGAACCTGCCTCAAGTCATCGAGCGACTCTCATCCCTCAGCCATTCCAACGACACCGACGCGATGATCGCACTGCTCGACGAGTTGATTCCAAATTCATCCATCCGCGAACAATCAGAGTCAAAGGTCACAGGTCAAAAGTCATTGCTGACCTTCGACCTTTGACCTTCAACCTTCAAGCCGCATGATCGTTTCCCTCACCGACTGGAGTCATTTCCTCACCCAACATCCCAACGCCCACCTCCTGCAAACAGGCGAGTGGGGTGAGTTGAAGTCCGCGTTTGGGTGGAAGCCTGTGCGAGTGATCAGCGGAAATATTGGCGCGCAAATTTTGTTTCGCAAGTTGCCGTTGGGGTTCACGGTTGGGTATATTCCGAAAGCAGTTATCAGTGATCAGTTATCAGTAGGCAGTGAGCAGTTATCAGTGGGCAGTGAACAGTTTTGGAAAGAGGTCGATTCGGTTTGTCGAAATCATCGCGCAATCTTCCTCAAACTCGAACCTGATCTTTGGAGTGACCCACAACCTGAAACATGGAACCTGAAACTTGAAACCTCCCCTCACAACATCCAACCTCCTCGCACTATCCTCATCAACATCAAAGATGACGAAGACACGATTCTGGCGCGGATGAAACAAAAGACGCGCTACAACATCCGCCTCGCCGAGAAGAAGGGCGTGACCGTCCGCGCATGGGACGATATCGAATCCTTTCACAAGATGATGCTCGTCACAGGCGGGCGCGACGGGTTCGGAGTCCACTCGTTGGAATATTACAAACGCGCGTATGAACTCCTCCGGCCAAAGGGCCTTGGCGAAATCCTCGTCGCTGAATACGAAGGTAAACCTCTCGCGGCGTTATTCGTCGCCCGAAATGGAAACCGCGCGTATTATCTTTACGGCGCGTCAACGGATGAAGAACGCAACCGAATGCCAACGTACCTCCTGCAATGGGAAGCGATGAAATGGGCAAAAGCGCGCGGATGCGAAGAATACGATCTCTGGGGAGTCCCTGACGAAGATGAAGCGACCCTCGAAATCAATTTTGAATCACGTCACGATGGCTTGTGGGGAGTCTATCGCTTCAAACGCGGATTCGGCGGAGCGCATAGCGTCAAACGCGCGGCGCAGGCAATGGATCGAGTGTACAATCCGATTCTGTATTGGGCGTATCTGAAATTCATTGGGAGTCGCGGCGAATAATGCCACATTATTGTTTTCAATGCGGATCAAAGTTGGAAGTTCGTCATATGGAACTCCATGATCGGGAAGTTTGTCCTGCGTGTGGTTGGGTATATTACGCTCAATTGAAAGTCGGCGCAGCGGTCTTGATTGAACAGGACGGAAGGCTGTTGTTGTTACGGCGTAGCTACGAACCATGGACAGGAACCTGGATGACGCCTGCTGGATACGTCGAAGCAGACGAAGATCCAAGAAATGCGGCGATCAGGGAAGTTTACGAAGAAACAGGCCTAGAAGTGGAACTCGGTGAATTATTCGATGTTTATTATTTTGACGATGACCCGCGCGGCAATGGCGTCACTTTTGTATATCTTGCCGAAAAAATTTCAGGAGAAATAAGAATCAACGGCGAATCCAGCATTGCGAAATATTTTCATTGGCGGGAAATTCCTGCTGAATTATCTAAAGGCGCGCACGATAAGATGATTATGGCATGGCGTATAAAGGCACAACAGCGAGAATCATAAGGCAATGGTAAATCTTTGGAACAATCTGATCTCTGATCTTCCCAACCCGCACTTCCTCCAAACCTACGAGTGGGGACAGGTGAAGGCGAAGTATGGGTGGAGCCCGTTGTATGCGGTGTGGGATGCGGATGGAAAGTGGAAAGTGGAAAGTGACCCGAATCTACTTTCTACTTTCCACTCGCCAGTTGCGGCGGCACTGATTCTGAAAAGACAAATCCTCCAAAACAACTTCGCCGCGCGGTTGTCTATTTTATATTCGCCGAAGGGACCGCTCCTCGATTGGACGAATGAATCGCTTCGTAAGCACGTGCTGGATGACCTGCAGTCCTTTGCGAAAAAACAAGGTGCGATCTTCTTGAAATGCGATCCCGATGTCGTGCTGGGAACGGGAGTCCCTCACAGCGCGGATGATGCCGAAGATAAAAACGGATCAGCCATCATGTCCGAGTTGAAGCGGAGGGGGTGGGGGTACTCGTCGGATCAAATCCAATTCAAGAATACGGTCGTGATCGATCTCCATTCAACCGAAGATGAACTCCTCGCGCGGATGAAACAGAAGACGCGCTACAACATCCGCCTCGCGGAGAAGAAGGGCGTCTCTCTGCGCGTAGGCAATTTGGAAGATTTGGGGATGCTTTACAAAATGTACGCAGAAACCTCCGTGCGCGACGGCTTTGTGATTCGCGATGAAGCATATTACAAAACGGTTTGGGAATTATTTATGAAGGCAAACCAAATCCAATTCTCTAATTCTCCAAATTCTCAATCGGATTCAGAACAAGCCTCCAGCCCTTCGACTTCGCTCAGCGCAAGCCTCCAATTCTCTAATTCTCCAATCTCTAATCTCCAATCACCAATTACCAATTATCGCGAAGCATCCCCGTGGGACCAATTACCCCATGCCGAACCTCTCATCGCGGAGGTAAACAACCAACCCGTCGCCGCGATATTTGTTTTTTATTTCGCAGGTCGCGCATATTATGTGTATGGCATGTCGCGCGACGCGCACCGCGAAAAGATGCCGACATATCTCTTGCAATGGGAAGCGATGAAGCGCGCAAAGTTGCGTGGATGCACAGTCTATGATCTGTGGGGCGCGCCCGAAGTGTTCGATGAAAGCGACTCGATGTGGGGAGTCTATCGCTTCAAAGAGGGACTCGGCGGCAAGGTCGTCCGCACCCTCGGCGCGTGGGATTTTGCGCCAAATCAATTTTGGTATCGGATGTATTCGGATATCATGCCGCGCGTGTTGGATGTGATGAGATCGCGCGGAAGGTCGAAGACCAAGCAGAGTTTAGGGGCTTGATGATTTGCTGGTCGAGTAGTCCCGCGATGCTCGTCGCGGGACGTATCGAGACCAGATGGTATTGAAGAAAACTTCTTGTAACAAATTTTTCTTTACGGCGTGGTGGTCTCGATACGGGCTTCGCCCTACTCGACCACCGAGTAGGATTAAAAAAAGGAATCATCATGAACAAAATCCCTCGATTAAATTTCGCCCATCTCCCAACACCCATCGAAGAACTCCCGCGTCTATCGGACGTGTTGGCTGGTCCGCGCATCCTCGTCAAGCGCGACGACCAGACGGGACTCGCTTTCGGCGGCAACAAGACTCGCAAGTTGGAGTTTCTCGTTGCGGAGGCGCAGAAGCAAGGCGTGCGGACGTTGATCTCTGGCGGCGCGTTGCAGTCGAATCATTGTCGGCAGACTGCGGCGGCGGCGGCGAAGTATGGATTCGATTGCATCCTCGTGTTGAACGGAGAGATGCCTGATAAACCGTCCGCCAATTTGTTGTTGGATCAATTATTCGGCGCGGAAGTCGTGACGATTGCCGATCGCAATGAACGCGACCGCGTGTTGAAAGAGACATTCGACAAAGCCGTTGCGGATGGACGCAAGCCGTATCTCGTCCCGTACGGCGGGTCGAGTCCGACGGGCGCGTTGGGGTATGCGTTTGCGATGGAGGAGTTGATGGAGCAAAATAAACATGTTGATTGGATCATCTTCGGCACATCCTCAGGCGGAACGCACGCGGGACTCGTATTGGGTCAGCGCGTGTTTGAGTTCAAAGGCAAGGTGTTGGGAATCAGCATTGACGAGTCGGAAGAGTGGTTGAAGAGTCGCGTGTCCAAACTGGCGACGGAGGCGAGTGAAAGGCTGGGGGAGCGGATTCGGTTCGAGTCGGCTGAGGTGTCTGCAAATGCCGACTACTGCAAGGCAGGCTACGGAGTCCTGACTGATGCGGAGCGCGAAGCGGTCAATCTGTTTGCGAAGTATGAAGGTCTTCTACTTGATCCCGTCTACACAGGGCGCGCGGCGGCGGGGATGATCGATCTCATCCGCAAAGGGTATTTCAAGAGCGAGGAGACTGTGCTATTCTGGCACACAGGCGGACAACCCGCGCTGTTCGCGGAGAAGTATGCGAATATTCTAAAAACCTGACAAGTCTTCGCGTGTATGTGCCTGCCAAGGAAAATTGTCCACGCGTGGATTCTTTTAGGCGATGGCGCGGAAGAGGCGCTTCGACATACTCAGCGCGTCGCCTGTCAGGTTTGTGATTAAAAAAGAATTGAAAACGGATTTTTCTTGAATCTCCTCACCCCTTCACATACGACAACTTCTCGCAAATCAACCCGTCCCTCAACTTGAACACATCCACCCCGCGGACGTGACCGTCGCCCCAGGTGTACGTCCAACGCATGACGCAGTGGATGCCGAGACCGAAGATTTCTTCGATGTCAATGTGGGCGTTTGGCGCTTCGCGGAAGAAATCTTCCCAAAAATTTGTCACTGCATCTTTGCCTGAGTACCTCGTCCCATCTGGGGAGGGGGATGTGTTCTCAAAGACTGTGTCGTCTGTTGTCAACTTCATCATGCCTGCGATGTCGTGACGATTGAAGGCGTCGTTGAAGTCCATCACGGTGCGGACTGAGGATTCGATTTTGGACATGCGGGTTGGGGTCATGGGGAACTCCTTTATTTCAATGTCACCCTGAGGAAGCGTTTTTCAGCGACCGAAGGGTCTCGATAGTTGCGGTAGAGATGCTTCGCTTCACTCAGCATGACATGCTTAAAGTTCTTGATGCAGTTGCACTGCTTCGAGCCTGCGATAGCATAGCATGGTGTTATTGTTGCGGATCTTCTTCTCTCAACCAAATATCTTGCGCGGGATCGTAGCGTAGAAAATAATCGGTTTGGATGCGTTCGGTGCCTGCGATCAAATTATAGTTGAATGCGGAGCCGCGCACGAACATTTCATCGGCTTTGCGGAAGACGATGCGGCGCGCTTTGTCGTCGCCATCCGCGCCCCAGCCAGCCATCGAGAATTCGAAGCGGGGTTTGCCGCGAATCTTCCCATCGTTGCCCAGCGCCACCGACCACACTTCCGATTTGCGCGTGAGACCAAAATACAAGCGTTTGCCCGCGATGCGGTTGAACACGCCCAGCCCGAACGCGTCAACATTTTTTAATTGCGATTCGACTTTGCCCGTATCCAGATCAACTTGATAAATGATTCCCACTTCGGTATCTTTGCCCGAGCCATATACCGAAGCGGCATACAAGCTGTTCGTGTCGCAATCGTACGCCAGCCCGATAATGCCGAACGGATTTTCAGGCGGCATCGGCGCGGCAAATGGCAGGCGGATGTATTCCGCCAGTTCGCCGGTGTCCGTGTCCACTTTGTAGATCGTGTTTTGTTGTTCGGGCGGATTATCGTACAGATTGACGCGCGGCGCGGGCGCGACGTAGATGTTTCCCTCTCCGTCGTTGACCGGCGTGCCGAGATAGCCCGCGTCATCCCACGTGGGATGCTGGTACACGTGCGCAAGCGGCTGCCCCACTTGAAGCGGACGGTCGTAGATGAACAGTCCCTTTAGAGTTTCGTTCGTGCTCATGATGGCGGAATCGTCGTAGCCCATATCTTTGGCAAACTTTGGCGTGGACTGACAATACGTCACGCCGCCGAGACCGAAGCCCGGCGCGAGTTTTTCCTCCGAGGTGTTGACGGAGTAGACGATGTATCCCGCCACGCCAACAACCAGCGCGAGGAGGATGCCCCACAGCCACCACTTGCGACGGTCAGCGCGTTTTTGTTTTGCTTGTTGTTTTTTCTTGTTTGCCATTGAGGTCTTCAGTGCCGCAAGATTTATCTTGCGATTCATGGATTGGTGTCAGCCAAAAGCGCAAACTGAAGTTTGCGGTACAGGTTGTATTATGCGATTCATAGATTCGTGTCAGCCGAAAGCGCAAAGTGAACTTTGCGGTACGTTATGGAATCGGCACGAACATGGGACCCATGTAGCAGGGATATTCTTTTGCCGTGTAGACGCCGCGATCCAAAACGGATTCTGCCCAGCAGTATTGTTCGCCGGGCGCGCCGTCGTTTTCCACTTGCGGAACATACCACAAGATGAGATTTGCGCCTTCGATGGATTCGTTGTCAATGAATCGTTCGGGTCCCTGCTCGTAATTCACGTTGCAACATGGACCGATGGTGATCATATCCGAATCGCCTTCGTCGCGGTCGGGGTGGTCGAGGGTCACGTAGACGAAGGCGTTGTCGCCGTGACCCTCGTCGCCGAATTGTCCGCGATCTGGTTCGATGTAAAAGCCCGCGCCAGCCGCATCTTGGAAGCGATATTGATAGCCCTCGTCTGTCGGTTCGGAATCGGACTGCGCCTGCCAGCCTTCGGTGGACCAGGTTTCCCAGGCCGAGTCGGCATAAGAGGCGAAAGAATTTTCACCGGCGAGAGCGAGGCGAAGCACGGGTCGGTACGTCCCGTTCGTCCCGCATCCGCGCCCGATGTTGCCAGCCATCACGCGGAAGCGTCCATCGGTGTAGAAATCGAAGCGTTGGACGTAAAAATAACTGCACGGCAGGGGCCATTGCTCGCCCCAAAATTCCTGTTGGAGACGAAAGCCGACGACCTCGCCGTTCTCGATGATGTCTTCGACAGTTGGACCTTGGAACGCGACGACCGCGGCTTGACTGAAAATGGGACAGCCGACCGCGTCGCTGTAGCCGAACGCTTCGGTGGTGGAGTAACTCACGTGCCAGTCCACGAGTTTTGCGCTTTCGAGGATGGCGCGACTCTTGAACTGCACGTCGGAGATGCGCAAGCCGTCTGAACTGGTGAGGATGAAGTCCATGCGCCAATCGCCATGTTCGAGCGCGGTGGACTTGTTGCAATATAACTGCGTGACGATGTCGTCTTGCAAACTGCGTTGCGTGACGGCGGGACCATATGTGCCGACATCCGTCCAGCGGACTCCGACAAGGACGCCATCGGTTAAGTCCACGATTGCCCAGAGCGCGCGGTCGCCGTCAATGAACGTGGGCGCGAGGCAAAGATGCCGCGAACGTTGACAGCGCGTGAGGTTGAGCGCGGTCTTGGTGTTTTCCATGCGGGCATCGTCGCCGTTCGGTTTGTATCCCAACGCGGCGATGACTTCGGGCGATTCGCTAGCGATCTGCACAGCCAGGTCAACAAGATATTGCGGGGCATCGGGCTGGGTGTCTGCCATTTTCATCACGGCTAGGAGGGTTTTATCGGTGACGCTCACGAACCCAACGGTGGTGAGATTTTTTGCGTAGTTGTACATCTCCACGCGATAGCACTCGGCTTGACCGCATTGGGCGGTGACATCAGTGATGTCGCTTTCGCGCATGGGATACACGCCGAAGATCTCGTTTCTTAACGCCGCGCCAGTGGACACGTCCCACAGGTCGCCTTGAAAGCGCGGATCGGTCATGGCGATCTCTTGCGCTTGCGCGCGCGGCGCGTCCAGCCCGATGAGCAAAAGGATCGGGAGCGGTTGTTGCAAAACATTCTGCACGAGCGTCGCTTGGGCTTCTAACGCGGGGAGGGGATATTGCTGTGGATTGATCGTCGCGCGCGGCACGACCGCGCCCGGCGAGGCGGGGGTAGTTTCGCTGAGGGAGGCATTGCAGGATGTTAGTAAAACGGTGAGGATTGCGGCAATTGCAAAAACTGTACGAGTTCGATGTATCACTTGGCGCTCCGAATGTTCGATTGACTTGGCTTGAACATTGGGAGCATTTTAACTCATGTTGCAATTTTCTCGATTGATAGTGGGAAGCGCCCAACGGCGCCACCCGAAAAAGAAAAACCCAACGTCTTTTTCAAGACATCGGGATTCCTCCGGCGATTTTCCGCTCTACAGCTTGACACTTTTGTTCATCGATACACGCACGGATTGCGGCGCTAGCCTTTCCCAGCTAAGGAAATGTTACTGTGTATTGGATGCTCGAACTGATAAGCAAGAGAACCCCACCTATTATTAAGAGGCGTCTTCGGCCCTGTTGGGAATAAAAAACACGATTTACAATGTTGTCTGCATCCTCCCAAAGGTGAATGCAGTATGCGGCTCCATAAATAAATAACGCAAAGAATGGAATACCACAAATGTAAGGAGCCATATTTTCAGGTATAGCCTCCAGCATGTCCAATATCGGCCAAAATACCACCGGAATATCAATACCATCCAATGAAAAAAGTATTGCGGGCACGCCGAGTAAAAGTATCAGCCATGAGACGCGAAGGAAAAAAGCAAGTATGCTCGAGCTAATTGCTTTCATTCTGTGTTCCCCTAGTATTTCCGGAGTCATAAAAGCGGCCGAAACAACGCTAATAATCAAACTTAACCTATTTAGGAATAAGTGTGTCTCTGGATCCATAAAGTCTCCTGTTTGGGATCACTATAGCAAACTGGCATTGACCTAAGTACCGAAAGCAAGACTAATAGTCTCCTCTATTGCTCATTTACTATGCGGCTAACGAGGCTGTCGAAAAACCGATTTGGTAGAGAGCCTTCCGTGCCGAGAGTCTCACCGAGAGATCAAATTCTCGCGTGGTAAGCAAGTTTCTGTTATTTCGTTCGGTCAGGGATCAGTCGGCGCTTCCAAAGGCGTGGATCCTGCCAATGTTGTGGACCAGAGCGAACCGCGTCTGCG
>NZ_DBNHEF010000022.1:0-50394 GCF_057138825.1 Candidatus Defluviilinea gracilis | reverse complement strand
ATTCCACGTGCGAAATGTTGATCGTGATGCCGCGCGCTTTTTCTTCCGGCGCGTTGTCGATCTGGTCGTACGCTTTCACTTCTCCCGACCCGATCGCCAAGGCCGCTACCTTGGTGATCGCCGCCGTCAATGTCGTCTTCCCGTGGTCGATGTGCCCCATCGTCCCCACGTTCAGATGCGGTTTACTCCGATCGTATTTTTCCTTCGCCATAAGAGTCTCCTTGATATAAAAACGAGTTAAGCTTTCAAAATTTCTTCCGCGACCGATTTTGCAACCGGCGCATAGTGATCGAATTCCATATTGAACACGCCACGCCCCTGGGTGGCAGAACGGAGTTGTGTGGCATAGCCGAACATTTCAGCCAACGGGACCATAGCGCGCACCGCTTGCGCATTGCCCAAACGGACTTCCATGCCTTGGATCATCCCTCGGCGGCTATTAATCTGTCCCATCACATCGCCAAGGTATTCTTCCGGCACGACAACTTCAACCTTCATCATCGGCTCGAGCAAAATAGCATTGCCTCTTTGCACGCCTTCTTTGAAACCCAAAATCGCCGCCATCTTGAACGCCATTTCGCTTGAGTCGACTTCGTGGAAGGAACCGTCGAACAACGTCACTTTGATGTCTACAACGGGATAACCGGCAAGCACGCCGCCATCCGCCGCTTCTTTGATTCCTTTTTCAATCGGGTTAATGTATTCTTTCGGAATGGCGCCGCCAACGATCTTATTTTCAAAGACAATTCCGCTGCCACGCTCACCCGGCTCAAGGGAAAATACGACATGCCCGTATTGACCTTTACCACCGGATTGCTTCGCGTATTTGTAATCCACTTCCTTGACGACTTTGGTGATGGACTCGCGGAACGCCACGCGGGGCGCGCCGACATTTGCCTGAACTCTAAACTCGCGGAGGAGGCGGTCTACAATAATATCGAGATGCAACTCGCCCATGCCGCGCAGAATAGTCTGGCCGGAATCTTCATCCGAATTTACGTGGAGTGTTGGGTCTTCTTCCGCCAGTTTACGAAGAGCTTCTCCCATTTTTTCTTGATCGGAGGAACTTTTCGGCTCGACAGCAATCGAAATCACCGGCTCAGGGAAGGAGATGGTTTCAAGAACGAGGGCTTTCGTGTCGCACAGCGTATCGCCGGTAAAGCTTTCTTTGAAGCCTAGAACTGCGCCAATATCCCCAGCGCGGATTTCGGTCACATCTTCGCGGCGATCGGCGTGCATACGGATCAAACGACCGATACGTTCTTTCTTGCCTCGCTTGGTTGTGTTTTGAACAGTTTGCCCCTGGCTGACAACGCCGGAGTACACACGAACATAAGCCAAGCGCCCCACATAGGGATCGGTAACGATCTTGAATACCAGCGCGCTCAACGGGCTACCATCCTGCGCGGGTATCTCAAAAGTGTTTTCCGGCTCATCGGGAACCGATACGGTTACGATCGGCTTATCAGCCGGGGAGGGAAGATAATCAACTACGGCATCCAGTAGAACCTGAACGCCTTTATTCTTTAATGAAGAACCGCAGAAAACAGGCGCGGCTTTGACGGCAAGCACGCCTTTACGCAAGGCGGCTTTGAGTTCGTCAATGCTGATTTCCTGACCTTCAAGGTATTTCATTGTCAGTTCATCGTCGAGTTCCGCGATCTTCTCCACCATTTTTGCGCGGGCTTGCTCGGCGTCTTTTTGCATTTCCGCCGGAATATCCGTTATTTTTGGCTCTTTACCGAGATCGTCTTCCCAAATGACTGCTTGCATCGAAAGAAGATCAATGGCGCCTTTGAATGTCGCCTCAAATCCGATAGGGATCTGCATTGCGATGGGGTTGGCGCCAAGACGATCAATGATGGTGTCAATGGTGCGCTCATATGAAGCCCCGACACGATCCATCTTATTAACGAAACAGATCCGCGGCACGCTGTAGCGGTCCGCCTGACGCCAAACGGTTTCACTTTGGGGCTCGACGCCTTGTACCGCATCGAAGACCACCACCCCCCCGTCCAAGACGCGTAGTGAACGCTGAACTTCAGCGGTGAAGTCAATATGTCCCGGCGTATCGATCAAGTTGAACTGATAGCCTTTCCATTCAGCAGAAACAGCCGCAGACACGATCGTAATTCCGCGTTCGCGTTCCTGCACCATCCAGTCGGTCACCGTGGTTCCATCGTCAACGGAACCAATTCGGTGAGTCTTGCCGGTATAGAACATGATCCGCTCGGTCGTGGTTGTTTTCCCGGCGTCAATGTGGGCAATGATCCCTATATTTCGATATTTCTCAAGCGGATACTCGCGAGCCATTCTTAGTTAAACACCTTTTGTTAGGATTTCAAAAACACTCAAATACGATAATGTGAAAATGCGCGGTTAGCTTCCGCCATCTTGTGGGTTTCGTCTCGCTTGCGGATCGCCGCGCCGGTTTCGTTGAATGCGTCGATCAATTCACCGGCAAGTTTGTCCGGGAAAGATTTGCCGGAACGCTCGCGCGCCGCGGTCAGAATCCAGCGGATCGCCAGCGTGGTGCGACGGTCCGTCGAAACTTCCATCGGCACTTGATATGTCGCCCCGCCCACGCGCCGAGGGCGGACTTCCATGGCGGGCGAAACATTTTTAAGAGCGCCGTCGAAAACGTCCATTGGATTCTTCTCGGTGCGCTCTTTGATCAAATCCATCGCGCCATAGATCAGCCCAATGGCAGTGCTCTTTTTACCGCGTTTCAAGACGTGTTGAACCATCGTCTGCACATGGACGCTGTTGTAACGGATATCAGGGAGAATCTCCCGTTTTTCAGGTTTTGCTCTACGCATCTGTCATTACTCCATCAGTTTACTTCGGACGCTTCGCGCCATACTTGGAACGCGCCTGTTTGCGATTAGCAACACCGGTCGTATCCAGCGAGCCGCGCACAATGTGATAGCGAACGCCGGGCAAGTCCTTTACACGACCTCCGCGGACAAGAACCACGGAGTGCTCCTGCAACTGGTGACCTTCACCGGGGATATAGGCAGTCACTTCCAAGCCATTTGTGAGACGCACACGCGCAATCTTGCGCAGCGCGGAGTTCGGCTTCTTCGGCGTCATAGTACGAACGACCGTACATACACCGCGCTTTTGCGGCGCTCCTTTATCCTGGCGGATGCGCCGCTGTTTATAAGTGTTCAAGGTGAATTGAAAAGCCGGCGCCTTGCTTTTCGCCTTCTTGCTCTTGCGGCCCTTGCGGACCATTTGATTGATTGTCGGCACGATCAGCCTCCGATAATAAAATTATTCACAAAGTTTTTTTGCACAAAATGAGGCCATCAAGTCGATCTGTGATGGCCTCACAAGGTAATGCCATGCAAGCGGGGGTAATGCCGCCTTTTTCAATTGGCAACGGAGCGAGATTTTATCACGCTATTAATATAATCGTCAAGATTTTCGCTTCGCTGTTAAGTTGTCTCCAATGCCCAGCAAGCCGGTATCCATGCGAGGCGGATGCTGTTTCTCCTCATCTTTTCCAAACTTGACAACATCACCGCCTTCGCTAACAGCTTCCACTGCCAACCCCAGCGATTGCAACTCTTTGACCAGCACCCTGAACGACGCGGGGATGCTTGGCTCTTCAATCGGCTCGCCCTTGACGATCGCTTCATATGTATTGACGCGTCCCTGCACATCATCAGACTTGACCGTCAGCATTTCTTGCAATGTATATGCCGCGCCATACGCTTCAAGCGCCCACACTTCCATTTCACCGAAACGTTGACCACCGAACTGCGCTTTACCGCCCAGGGGCTGTTGCGTTACCAAACTATATGGACCGGTAGAACGCGCGTGAACCTTATCTTCAACAAGGTGGTGTAATTTCAATACCGTCATCACGCCTACGGTCACAGGCTGATCATACGGGATACCGGTTTTACCATCACGAAGGGTTTGCTTGCCAAGGATCGGCAGCGGCTGACCCGTGGAATTAACGATCTCCTGAGCAACATCCATCAAGCGCGCCTCAGCCACTCGCCCAGCATGACCCTGGGCTTCGATCCACAAGCGTAAGCAGGCGTTCACTGCCGCATCATTGTATTCCGTCCGATCTTTCGGGTTGATCTCGTCCGGATAAAAAATAGTATCGGGGTCGTAATCCCGGTCACGTAACCATTCGGTTGCTGTGGCAAGGCGAGCATAATCCACATCGTTCAGATCGTAGGCATCATACTTGCGCTTACTCAGCCACTCTTCAAGGTAGAGGCGCCGTACTTCATCATCGTCCTGAATCGACTCAGGATCATACTCCTGCTCCTTGATCCATTCCCACGCTTTCACTCCCACTTCCTTCCAAGCCTCATCAATAATCCAGGCGCGGGCGAGTTCGGCTTCGATCTCCTCTTCAGATGCGCCGTCGAACACCGGCGTGACCGCGCGATACCCCAACCGCTTCGCCGCCCAGCCCAGATGAACTTCCAAAACCTGGCCGATGTTCATACGTCCGGGAACACCCAGCGGATTCAAAATTAAATCCACCGGAGTGCCGTCTTCGAGGAAAGGCATGTCCTCCACAGGCACTACTTTCGAGACGACACCTTTATTCCCATGTCGTCCTGCCATCTTATCGCCCGCGGTTAACTTGCGGCGTTGCGCGACCGAAACACGCACCATCATATCCACGCCCGCTGATAGATCGGAATTTTCTTCGCGCGTGAACACTTTCACATCCACCACTTTGCCGCGTTCACCGTGCGGCATGCGCAGAGATGTGTCTTTCACATCGCGCGACTTTTCACCGAAGATCGCTCGCAACAACCGCTCCTCCGGGGTTAATTCTTTTTCACCCTTCGGCGTGATCTTGCCAACGAGAATATCGTTTGGACCGACTTCCGCGCCAATGCGGATGATGCCGTTCTCGTCTAAATCTTTGATCGCATCCTCGCCGACATTCGGGATATCGCGGGTAATCTCCTCGGGCCCTAGCTTCGTATCGCGCGCTTCCACCTCATATTTTTCAATATGCACCGACGTGAAGCGGTCTTCCTGCACAAGTCGTTCAGAGATCAAGATCGCATCTTCAAAATTCCCGCCCTCCCATGAAAGGAAAGCGATCACCACATTTTGCCCTAGCGCCAACTGACCGCTTTCTGTAGACGAAGAATCAGCGATGATATCGCCCTTCTTGATCTTCTGTCCTTTGACGACAGCCGGGCGCTGGTCAATGCACGTGGATTGATTGGATCGTTGATACTTGCGGAGTTGATACGTGTGATTACTTCCGCCTCGTTCGCGGACGGTGATCGTGTTTCCGGTTACCGACGTTACTTCACCGTCAGCCTCTGCCACCACCACCTGACCCGAATCCAACGCGGCGTGATATTCCATGCCTGTCGAAACAAGCGGGACCTCCGGGCGCACCAGCGGCACAGCCTGCGCCTGCATATTGGACCCCATCAACGCGCGGTTGGCGTCGTCGTGCTCAAGAAACGGAATCAGCGCGGCGCTGATTCCGACCACCTGATGGGGCGCAACATCCATGTAATCAACCGATTCGGGCACTGAGAAAATAAAACCGGAGTGATATCGGCAGGATACGCGCTCACGCACATATTCTTTTTTCTCTGTAAGTGGCGCATTCGCCTGGGCAATCACATATTTGTCTTCCGCATCGGCAGAAAGATAATCAAATTGGTCTGATACATACGGAACAATCTCCACCGGCTGCGCCAGCTTGGAGATCTTCTTCATCATCTTCGAATCTATGGTTTCGCCAGCCTCGAACAACACTTCTTCCGATTTCGGGTCGACAATTTTTTCACGCAAGGTGCGACCCTCAAGGCGCTCATCGTCCGCTTCCATAACTCGGAAGACTTTGCGATACGGGGTTTCAATGAAGCCATACTCGTTCACCCGCGCAAACGACGCAAGGCGGCCGATCAAACCGATGTTTGGACCCTCAGGCGTCTCGATCGGACAGATGCGGCCATAGTGCGAGTGATGCACATCGCGCACATCGAAACCAGCGCGTTCGCGCCGCAAGCCGCCAGGTCCCAAGGCAGAAAGAGTGCGTTTGTGGCGCAACTCGGCAAGCGGGTTGGTTTGATCCATAAACTGAGAAAGCTGTGACGAGCCGAAGAATTCACGCAGAGCGGCAACGACCGGGCGGATATTGACCAGCGTCACCGGCGATAATTGCTCCTGATCACGAATGGACATGCGCTCTTTAATCACGCGCTCCATACGTCGGAGCCCGATGCGGAGCTTGTTTTGGATCAACTCACCCACCGTCTTCACGCGGCGGTTACCGAGGTGGTCGATGTCATCCGCAGGCTCGACGCCATTATTGATCTGGATCATCCGTCGGATGAGCCGAATCACATCGTTCTTGGTGACTGTGCGGTGCGGAATCGGGACGTTGAGATCGAGTTTCTGATTCAATTTATAGCGACCAACGCGCTCAAGGTCATAATGCCTCTGGTCGAATAGCTGCTCCTCGAGGAACTGCCGGGCATTGTCCAGCGTGGCAGGATCGCCAGGGCGCATTTTCTTGAAGAACTCAATGAGCGCCGCTTCGGCGATGGTCAGTCCGCCGGAAAGGTCCCATTCAGGTTCCTGTTTTAAAGTAGAGGGCAGGAATAGACGTTCCGGATTATTGTCCACATCTTGAAATAGCGACAACAACTCTTCATCTGTTCCAAGTTTGAGCGGCGAATCTTTTATCCCATCATCGACCGCCGCTAATGCGCGCAGGAACACCGTAATCGGCACCGTGCGTTTGCGGTTGAACTTCAGGATGATGTAATCGGATTTTCGGGTTTCGAACTCCATCCACGCGCCGCGGTCTGGAATCAACTTGGACATGGCGAGCAGGCGACCCGTCGCGCGATCCGTGGGGGCTTCGAAATATACACCCGGGGAGCGGATCAACTGCGAAACGACCACGCGTTCCGTTCCGTTAATAATGAACGTGCCTTTGTCGGTCATCTCGGGGAAATCGCCAAGAAAGATATCCTGCTTAATCGGCTCAGGCACATCGGCGCCTGCCAGTAAGACCGAAACGTATAATGGGCTTGCGTAGGTCAGGTCGCGCTCCACACACTCTTCGATGGTGTGTTTGGGATCGCCAAACCAATATTTTAAGCCCCATTGTTTGGCTTCGGGTCCCCGACCGGGAAAAAACAGCTTCATCCCTTTGTTATACGATTCGATCGGCGACACCTCATGGAAGAGGTCGCCCAGTCCCTCTTTTTTGAGGCGTTCGAATGAATCCAATTGGACTTCGATGAGGTTGGGGAGTTTGATGTTGACAGGGATACGGGCGTAGGTTTTACGAGGCAAAGTGGAAGACATTTGGTTCGCTCCTGGCTATATGTCTGTGCGCCGTTACGAAGTACCCACTCTCATCCCTGAATTTAGTGCTTGCCGGGTAACAGATGCAATTCAAATTTGGGATGCGTTCAAGAGTTAGTAAACACACGAAGCCATCCCGCGCGATGAGCGGGATAGCAAAACTTGATTATATATGAAGGGTTTGATATACGCAAGGGATTTAAGAGATGAATTTCAACCCATTCCCTCATTGCGATTAGGGTGATTCTATCACAAGCAAGATATTTCGCAACTTGATTAGGTTACACGGGGTTTAGATATACGACACTCACCTCAAAACCGGGAGGACGCAATGACAACAGCACAATCCACGATAAATGATCGGCGCGAAATTTTTGGCTGGGCAATGTACGACTGGGCAAACTCGGCGTTCAGCACCACAATTGGTTCGGTTTTTCTGGGACCGTACGTTAGAGGGCTTGCCACGGCAGTTGCGGAATCTGAATTTCTTGCAAGAACCGGCGCGGCCTGGACCGAGGCAAGCGGACAACCGTTGGTCGTTAAATTCCTCGGCCTTCCAGTTGCGCCCGAAGCGGTCATCGCTTTTGCCATATCGCTTTCTGTTGTATTTCAGGCGGGCTTTCTACCCATTTTGGGCGCCATTGCCGATTACTCTCATCGCCGCAAGCAAATGCTTCAACTTTTCGCAACGATTGGCGCATTGGCGACAATTGGCATGTTCTTTGTCACCCTCGACACGTGGACTCTCGGTCCGATCCTATTTATCATTGCTAACCTGTCCTTTGGCGCGGCGCTGGTTTTCTACAACGCATATCTGCCGGATATTGCCAGCGAGGAGGAACGCGACCGGGTCTCATCTTATGGGTTTGCTTTGGGATACATTGGCGGATTTGTCTTGCTCGCCCTCAACTTGGTGTTGTATCTGCTTCATGAGAGTTTCGGGATTTCAGAAAGCATGTCGGTCCGCATCAACCTCGCCTCGGCGGGAATTTGGTGGCTGGCTTTTTCCACCGTGACGTGGAGAAGGTTGCGTTCGCGCCATGCCGCCCATGAAATTCCGCCTGGCGAAAATTTATTAACCGTCGCCTTCAAGCAACTCTCTAAAACAATGGATGTGCCGGCAAAATCCATTGCCTTCTATCTGCTCTCCCCTCTCCTCATATTGATATGGGCGCCCTTGATTACGCCTTTTATCACGCAACTGATCGGCAGTGGACAATTGGATGCGGACCTCGCGCTTCTGCCGGTCTTTGTTCCCCTGTTTGGTCCCATCATCCTGTTAGTTCGCTTCCTGCGTAACAAGTATCGCACCACACCTGAAACATCCAAATTCCTGACATCGTATTTGATCTATAACGACGGTATCCAAACCGTGATCGCCGTCGCGGCTGTCTTTGCCGACGCGCCTCTGATCCGCGGCGGACTCGAGTTGGGACAAACGACCCTGATCTCTGTCATATTGTTGATTCAATTCGTGGCATTTTTCGGGGCGTTGTTCTGGGGCAAACTCGCCAATTGGATCGGAGCCAAGCGCGCCATTATCGTCAGCCTTGTGATTTGGGCGGCGGTTGTGATTTACGCTTACGGCGGCATGAAAGGCGACTCGCGCGCGACGGAGTTTATGATTCTTGGAGCCGTCATCGCTCTTGTCCTCGGCGGCTCACAGGCGATCAGCCGAAGTTTGTTCGCCCAGATGATTCCCAAGAACAAAGAAGCGGAATTTTTCTCGATCTACGAGATCAGCGAACGCGGCACATCCTGGCTGGGGACGTTGGTCTTCGGCGTCGCAGTGACAATCTTTGGCAACTTGCGAATCGCCATCCTTGCGTTGATCTTCTTCTTCGTGGTCGGCTTGGCAATCCTGCCCTTCGTCAACACCGACAAGGCGATAGAAGACGCAAAACGAGAAGGCGCGCACTAATCAAAACGGGCTGAGGATTTCTCCTCAGCCCGTCAAGTTATAACTGCACCTTACTCAGAACGTCCCGCAGGTTTGGTTGACTGAGCCGTGTTATACAAAAAAAACTGCGGGGCGGCGTATCGCATCTATTACAACTTCGGCAGGACAATCGTCTTCTGTCCTTGATACTTCCCCTTCTTGTCTGCATACGAAACTTCACACTCCTCATCCGCCTCAAAAAACAAGACTTGCGCCAAGCCCTCGTTGGCATAGATCTTCGCAGGGAGCGGGGTCGTGTTCGAGATCTCGAGCGTGACGTAGCCTTCCCACTCTGGCTCAAACGGCGTGACGTTAACGATCAACCCGCACCGCGCATACGTGGATTTGCCCAAACAGATGGTCAACACTTTGCGTGGAATGCGGAAATATTCAATAGTCCGCGCCAAAGCAAAAGAATTCGGCGGGATGACGCATACGTCGCCTTTGAACTCGAACATGGATTTCGGGTCGAAGTTCTTCGGATCAACGATCGCCGAGTGGACGTTCGTGAAGATCATGAATTCATCCGCCACACGAATGTCGTATCCGTACGACGAAACGCCGTAGGAGATCACTCCCTGCCGAACCTGCTTGTCAACAAACGGTTCGATCATGCGTTGTTCCTTTGCCATCTTGCGAATCCAGTGGTCGGGTTTGAGTCCCATAGTTATTCTCCAATTGATGTCACCCTGAGCCGTTAGGCGAAGGGTCTCCAATGCCACGAGGAGATTCTTCGCCGCTTTGCGGCTCAGAATGACATGGGTTAGATTTTATTTCACAACAATCACAACCTGCGTAAGTTTTCCCGATTGTACTTCAACTCGCCTTTCATAAAGGCCGCCGTGATACATGAACGTAATACGATAACGCCCAGCAGACAGGTCGTTGATCCCTATATTCTCCTCGCCTAACGCCAATGTTGAATCATACGTTTCAAGGTAGATCAAACCAAGAATTTCGCCCGAGGGAGAAACCTGCTGGAGAGTGATATCCGCTTTTTGTAACGTTGAATTCGCATCCTGAACCGAAATCGCCAACGCGCCAAAATCTGATTTGCTTGGCAAGAGCCACAATTCAGGGTTGACCATCGAAAAATAATCCTCCACAGCCCCACGGCGGACTTCAAAATGGAGGTGACTCCCAATCGCCACGCCACTGCGCCCCACTTCGCCGATCTTATCACCCGCTTCAACACGATCGCCTGTTGCAACATCAATTTTGGACAGGTGGGCATACAAGGTGAATAATTCATCGTCATGTTGAATCACAACAAGGTTGCCATAAAAAATTGTCCAAGGGGAATAAATTGCTACCTCGTCTGGACCTGCGAAGACGACAACCCCCTCCCCCGCCGCATGGACAGGAGTCCCCAACTCGTTGATAAACTCCACGCCGCGATGCGGGTCGCGCGTCCCGTTGCCTGTCGACGCGAACGGATACGTTCTCTCCACCGAATCATTCGCAGGAGGGTGGATCGGTCGCTGGAGGAGGAAATGTCCATCGGTAATGCAGAAATCGGCGGTGAGGGGATTGCAGGGAATTGGAGTCGCTGTCTGTGTTGACGTTGGAAGCGCTGTTGCTGTTCGCGTGGGAGGAATAGAAGTGGACGTTGGTTCGAAAGGAGGTTGAATCGTTGATGTTGCGCTAACCACTGGCACAACCGTTTGAGTCGATGAACAAGATACGAGGAATATCAAAAAAAGAAAACTGGAAATAATTCTCATGCGGACTATAGAAACCCCGAAGGGGTAAAACGATTATAGATTGTTTTGTAGCTATTCTGTTGTTACGCAATAGATGCTACGACGCGAGATGTATTTCGATTTTGATGTTATTCATGAGAAAGGGCGACATGAATGTCGCGCTACGGAAGCCAAATCGGCTTTGCTTGCGTAACGTCACTAACTAAATCCCACCCCGCTCCTTCATCACTTTGCGGATTTTCGATTCAAGGGTGTCTGCTTGTTTTTCGAGTTCGGTGAGTTCGCTCAAGTATCCATCCCCAGCGGATTTGTCTGGCAATGAATGGATGTTGATCCGCACATTGTAGGCGGCGGCGGTGAGCGATGCGCGCGACATGGCAAAACCTGACAGCGCGTCGCTGATGGCGTTGAGGTTGCCATGCTCGGCGCACTTGACCGCGAGTTCCATGATCTTGACGGATCGTTCAGCTGAATGAAGAGGGATATGCGCGGCATTCAACGTGGCGCGTTGGATCGCGGCAGTGCGGGCTACTTGTTGTTCTTCAGTCTCTTTCGGTAATTTGAATGCACCAATGACCGCCTCAAACGACGCGGCGTCGTCGTCCACGGCTTGGGTCATTTCAGCGCGGAGTTTTTCAGCCATCACGCGCACGGCTTGCATCTCGGCTTCGACTTCGGCGTATTTTTTTCTCCCGATGGTGAGACCCGAAACCATCGCGACCAGCGCGGCGCCCATTGCGCCAGCATACGCGGCGGCGGATCCGCCTCCAGGCGCGGGCAAGGCGGACGCTAACTCGTCTAAAAATGAAGCGGGCTGAGGGGGGGGAGAAGCGGCGGCGGAGGACGAGGTAAAGAGTCGAGACTCGAGAATCTGTTCGGGAGAGAATGAATCCAATTGGGTGTACCAGACCGCCGCATCCACCAACGCTTCTTGCGGAATCAATCCGACGAGTTCGCAGTGATGAATGTTCACGCCGTATCGTCCCGCCTCGCGTCGAATGAACTCGACCACGCGCGCGATGGGCGTTTCGTGAAAGTTGGTGAGATTCATCGAGACCTGCGCGCGTCCATCCACGAGCAAGCCGAGACCTTTCACATATCGAAGCCCGCCCGATGAATGACGCACCGCCTTCGCGATCTTTTTCGCGATGCTCACATCGTCGCTCGTGAGATAGACGTTGAACGCAATCAGCGGAGCGCGCGCGCCGATAACTGTTGCGCCCGCCTTCGGAAGTTTGCTCGGACCATAATCGGGTTTGCGATTCGGATCGGACTCAATTTCGGTCTTGAGTCCCTCGTATTGCCCCTTGCGGATGTTTTCGAGATTCGCGCGCTCGGGACGCGTTGCCGCCGCTTCATATAAATAGACGGGGAGGCTGAGTTCGCCCGCGACGCGTTGACCAAGCCTTTGAGCGATCGCAACGCACTCGTCCATCGTCGCGCCACTGAGCGGAACGAACGGACAGACATCCGTCGCGCCAATGCGTGGATGCTCGCCCGTGTGCGCGTCGAGGTCAATGAGTTCGGCGGCGGTCTTGATCGCGCGGAACGCGGCTTCCTCCACGCCTGCGGGCGAACCTGCAAAAGTCAGCACCGTGCGGTTGTGGTCGAGGTCGGAGGAGCGGTCGAGGAGTTTCACCTCGCTGACCGCTTGGATGGCGGCGACGATCTGGTCTATCACTTCAGGTCGCCGCGCTTCGGAAAAGTTGGGGATGCATTCGATGAGGGTAGTCATGTAGTTGGTTAGTCCGTTGGTTGGGTGGTTTGTTGTGGATTAGTGACGCAATTATAAAGGGTAGAAGATTTTTACGGGAGGTAATGTATAATTTCGAAACTGAAAACTATGTTTGATATAGAAAAAATAGATGTGGTAGTCAATCAATTTATTGATGTAAAACAAGAAACCAGTATAGAAAATTACTGGAACAATGTTGCTGAAGTTATTACCCAGACACTAGGTTTTTACTTCGCTGGGATATACCTATCTGATTCCAATAATAAATTTGTGGTCTTCAAAGGAGGAAGTGGAGAAGCAGGAAAAGCATTTTTGAAAATTGGACATAAGTGCAAGATTGTTAACGGCAAAAACCAATCATGGCACGCGGGGACTGCCGTTTACTCGAATGAAATACAATTGATAAATTGGGCAAAAGGGGAAATTCTCGGCTATCAAATTATGGAACGCAAAGTTGTCAATAGAAATTTCCTAGCGAAAATTGGCAAGTTTTGGAGTCCTCAGTTGCCACTTACCCAGGGAGAATTATTTATCCCAATACAAACAAATCATAAAATAATCGGGATCCTAGAAATCAATCTCGATGTGGAGCCAAAGTTTTCGGAAGAAGAAATAGTTAAGCTATGCTCTCTGGCAGATCACATTGCTTCAATATCTAGGGGAAAATTAGGTGTAGATAATCTCTGACACAACTCATACACAACCAACGGTAAAAATCAAAACACGCACTTCGTCAAATATATAAATCTATATTTACGAGGTGCAGATGTGAGTCCAAACAATTGGAATCGGGGGATTATTGATGAATTTCGAGCCAATCAAGGTAAGGTTGGGGGACATTTTGAAGGGAAAACATTGCTTCTCTTACATACCACTGGAGCAAAGAGCCAAAAGCCGCGTATCAACCCGGCGGCATACGTGAAAGACGGTGACCGCTATGTGGTGATCGCATCCATGGGCGGCGCGCCGACGAACCCAGACTGGTATTACAACCTCGTCGCGCATCCCTCGGTCACTGTGGAGGCGGGGACGGAGAAGTTTCAAGCCGAGGCGAAAGTGATGAGCGACGAACCCGAACGGACGCGACTCTACAACAAAATGGCTGAAATGATGCCCGCCTTTAACGACTATCGCCAGAAAACGAAGCGCGTCATTCCTGTGATCGTGTTAGAGCGCAAGCATTAAGTCTCCTTCAACTCTGTAAAATCCAATTCCCTCCTGACTTCGTTGGGAGGTTTTAAGGTATCATCGGCAAAAAATACAGAGCGGAAATTCGTCAATCGGAGAAAAACATGAAACTTCTTCGCCCTCTTTTATTGATTGCCGTCGTCGTCTTCACCATCGCCTGCAACGCCATCCTACCCACCGAGGAACCTCCGGGCGTGGGAGACTCCGCCGAACGCGGCTACGCGCTCAGCGAGCCAGTCATTGCCGCGCTGGAGGAATACAAAACAGACCATGGCGTCTACCCAGCCACGCTTGACGAACTCACGCCGGACTACATCCCTGAAACGCCGAAGAAAATTGACGGGTTGGATTTTTCGTACAGTTCCACCGGCGATAGTTTCATTTTTTCCTTCCACTATCTCGGTCCTGGCATGAACACCTGCGCTTACACGCCCGAGGAAGAATGGCAATGTTCGGGAGCATATTGACACTTCGTATCAAACGGAGTTAACCAAGACTTACGCGCCATTGGTTTATTGCCCGCTACTTTACGCCAATCTCTGCAAATTTCAAAGTGAATAACGAAAGCATCCAAAAAAACAAACTCGCCAGCGAAAGATCGGTTTCGCTGGCGAGTTTGTTTCTCTCATACCTGCAAGCGGTTACTTTTCCGCCTCCACTTTCACCAGCACGGCGCGCGCAACAACGCGCTTCAAATACGTATTCGTCTTCTCGTCGAAATCTTTGCAGGTGACCAGCGTCAACCATGTTTGTTCCTCGTGCTTGAACACCGACGAATCCTTCGGGCTGACTTCGCGGTTCGCGCGAATTTCATAAATGTATTTCTGCCCATTGGCATGGACGATGACCTGGTCGCCATACTTCAACTTGCCCAAATTTACAAACGGACCCGGCAAGCCGCTCGCCAACACCACGTGACCGGTCAACACGCTGTTTCCCTGCAAGGTTGGGAAAGCGCTTCCTTCCAGCCACCCAGCCTGTTTACCCAACCAGGCGACATTCCACCCCCCATTGCGGAGCGGCACGCCGACGATGTTCATCTTCACGCCGAGCGAGGGGATCTCCAGCCAGATATCGTTGGCAAACTCGGAATACGACTCGCGCGGCACATTGCTCAAGTCGGTGACCGCGTTCGGGGCAAAGCCGGTCGCGGGAATATCTGCCCGGATGGCATTCGATGAACCGGTGCCCGGCGCGCCCAGCACCAGAGTTGAACTTACGCCGTAGACATCGATCGGATCGCCGGGGTCGTAATCGCGTTCAGTCGAAAATATATTGCTGTTCTGTTGCCCCGGCGGATTGCCCACCGGGCTGGGCGGAACGCCCGGCAGACTCGTCCATGCCACAGTGCCTACATTCGTGGCAGGCGCCGACAACACAGTCACATCAAACGTGATGCGCCCATCGCCGCCGCCCAATTGGAAGTTGCTCCACGCGGCAGAGATCGTCCGCGTGCCGGCGTTGTACAAACACGCGCCCACATCCGCAGGTTGAGCGCCGGCGTTGCAGTCCAATGAGCCGAGAACCATATCTAGTTCCACCGGCAACGGATCGGAGACGACAAGGTCGTACGCGTCTGTTTCGCTCGCCGCGGTATGGTTGATCGTCAACGTCAGGGTGACCACAGAACCAACAGACACAGTGGACGAACTGGACGTTTTCAGGATCGACACATCCGGTTCCACGATGGTCACCGTCGTTGCGCGCGGACCCACTGTGCCGGCATCCGAACTCCAGACCGCGCTGTTGTCCAGATCGACGCCGGAGACGTTCGCCGCGCTATCGAGAATCACGGCGCGATAGTCGATCGTCAGGGTTTGTGGAGCGCCGGGGTTGGTGAGCAAGCCAAAATTAAAGGTGACGCGTCGCCCCACATCCACCGGCGTTCCGCCGCCGGCATCATCCACAGTTGGGTTGGCGCAGATGGCGGCAAAACCTCCCGCGATGGAAGTGATCAACGTTCCGGCGCTGATCGCCGCGCAATCGATGAACGAAAGACCGCGCTCCATGGTATCCACCAACTGCGCGTTGTTAAAAGTTCCGGTCGGAATGGTGATCTGAACCCGGTAGGTAACGATCTCGCCGATGGCGACATCCGGGTCGATCGTAAATGCCTGGTTGCTCGAAAGCAGTGTTTTGGCAAAGCCGCCGGGGTTGGCTTGTTGAATGAAACCAAAATCGAGTGTGGGATTCGAAGTGGTTCCGTTATTCTGTGTGACTGTGTTGTTCGATGCCGCGCCGGCGCTCCCCGGCGTGAGCGTGATCGCCGCGCTCGAAACCGCGCCCGAACCTGTGCCGATACCATTATCGTTATTGTCCGCATTTACATCGGGGTCGGTGGAATCGGCGGCGTCGAACGAGTCGATGGCGCTGAGGTATCCCGCAGGCGGTGTAACGCGCGCAATGTAATCGCCCTGGGGCAAACCGTTAAAGAGATACGCTCCGCCCGCGCCGGTGATTATGCCGCCTGCCGCATCGTCTGCCGTTCCCAAAATACCGTCGGGACCGACGTTGATCTCGGTTGCGCCATCTGCGGCAAATAATTGAACTGTCGCGCCTGCGATTGCCACATCGCCCGCGTCGAACACGCCGTTGATGTTCACGTCTTCAAACACAAGGTTGCCCAACTGCTGGCGATAAAAGCCGAAATCCACAGTCATATCGGCGCGATTATCCGCCGCGCCCTGACCCGACCCGGACAGATCCGTTTCTCCGGTTGGTTCAGTGGAGCCGGGTCCAAGTGTGACGGCTGAACTGATCACCGCCCCAGCGAACGCGCCGGCATTTTGGCGCGCGCCGTTATCGTCTGTGTCCGATACAACGAGGTCGGCATCCGGGGCGGCTGTTTCACCGATCACGCCCGCGCCGCTGATCGTTGTGCCGCTGCTCCAATATCCTTCGAGCGCGCCGCCGCCTGCAAAGTTGCTCGCGGGCAGAACCGCCACATAATCCCCGGCGATCAGGTTATCGAAGCGATAATATCCGCCGCCTGCTGTTGTGGTAGTCCCCAGCGCAACCCCTGTGGGATTGCCCGCTCCATCTGCCGCGTAAAGTTGAACGGTTACTCCATTCACCCCAACTTCGCCCGCGTCGATGGCGCTGTTGTTATCTGTATCGAACCAGACGCGGTTGCCGAGGCTATATGGAACGGTCACCACGCCTAGATCGACGCGCGGTTCGTCTGTTGTGCCAGTGGCATTGTTGGCGGAAGCCTCGGCGCCCGGCGTGAGCGTGACCACCTCAGTCTGGATGACTCCGCCCGCGCCTAACACGCCTATGACCGATCCGTTATCGTCGTTATCGCTCGTGTCGACATCCGCATCGGGCGCGGGTTCGTATATTCCGCCGCCCGAACTGGAGGTCAACCCTTCGAGCGTGCCGCCCACGTTGAATTCTGCCGCGGCAATACGCACGATGTAATCGCCGGCAGGAAGACCGGCAAACGAATAATCGCCATTGCCAGCGGTCGTGGTTGTGGCGATGACCGTCAAGCCATCGCCGGACAGCAATTCTAAATCGACTCCGTTAATGCCGATCTCGACGCCCAGCAAGCCGTCATCGTTCGCGTCTGCCCACACGCGGTTTCCAAGAGTCATCGTGTAAAAGCCAAAGTCCACCGTCATATCGGCGCGGTTATCAAGGGCGCCTTGCCCGCCGGAGAGGTCGGTCTCGCCGGTCGGTTCCGCTGAGCCGGGACCCAACGTGACCGCCGCGCTGAGGACTGCCCCGTTGAATGCGCCGGCGTTTTGAAGCGTGCCGTTATCGTCGGCGTCGTTGACAACAAGGTCGGCGTCTGGAGCGACAGGCTCGCTGAGCGCCCCGTTCGGGAGGCGAGTCGTGCCGGAGGACCAGTAACCAGCCAACACGTCGTTGGAACCGTTGACGATGAAATTATCCGCCGCGACGACGACCACATAATCCCCGGCGACAAGATTATCAAAGCGATAATATCCGCCGCCCGCTGTAATTTGATTGGCAAGCGCCGCGCCGGTTGGGTTGCCCGCTCCATCCGCGGCGTATAACTCGACCAGCGCGCCATCGATGCCAAGTTCGCCGGCATCGAGCGCGCCGTTGTTGTTGGTATCGAACCAAACGCGGTTGCCGAGGCTGTAGGCGCGCACAAAGCCAAAGTCCACCGTTGGGTCGGATGTGGTTGCGGTTGCGTTCGTCACGGTGATATTTGCGGCAACTTCGCCGGGCGTCATAGTAAGCGTCCCGCTATTCACGGCGCCGCCGGCAACGCCAATGCCGTTATCGTTGTTGTCGGTGTTCGTATCGGGGTCGATCGTGTCGGCAGGCGCGGCAGTATCCACCGTGCTGGTGAATCCCACCGGCGGCGTGACGCGCGCGATGTAATCGCCGGCGGGCAACCCGCCGAAGGTATACACGCCGCTCGCGCCGGTAATCACTCCGCCAGGCGCGTCATCGGCTGTGCCCAGAATGCCATCCGGTCCAACATGGATCTCAGTGACGCCATCCGAGGCAAACAATTGCGCCGTTGCGCCAGCCAGCAAGGCATCCGTTCCCGCATCATAATCGCCATCGCCGTTCACATCTTCAAAGACGAGGTTGCCAATTTCGACCCGGTAAAAGCCGAAGTCAACTGTGCGGTTGGATCGGTTATCCGGCGACTCGCCCGCTTCAGGATTCGCTACCGGGTCTGTCTCGCCCGTAGGTTCCGATGTGCCCGGCCCCAACGTCACCGCCGTAGATGCCACGTAATCGATGGCGGCGCCGGTGAGGGTTGTGCTCCCGTTATCGTCGCTGTCCAGGACGGTTGTGTCCGGGTCGTTCGCGGTTGCGTCGGTGATCGCGCCGTTCGCCGCCATCGACGTGAGACTGCTCCAATATCCCGCCAGCGGATTCGCCGGCACGGTATCCCCCACTCCCACATCGCGGAAGTTATCGTCGGGGATCAAAACCACAAAGTCGCCCGCGGGGAGATTATCAAACCGATAGTAGCCGCCGGCATCGGTGGCATCGAACGAGAGGAAGGTGTCGCCCGCATCCCACACGCCCGGCGTTGCGCCGTTATCCTGGAATAATTCCACCCGGACCCCGCTCACGCCCACTTCCGCGTTGTTCAACAAGCCGTCATTGTTCGTGTCAAACCAGACGCGGTTGCCCAAACTATACGATTGTGTGAAACCAAAATCGTAGGTGTGATTATTATCGCCCGCGTTTCCCGTTGTGATCGTAATGACCGCGTTGTTTCCATTATAGGTTCCATCCGAATCGCGCTGATCGGCATCGGCATCTGCCGGGGAGAGCGCCAACCCGGCAAGCGGGGCTTGCTGGCTCCCGCCCAACGCATTGGGAACGCGTATCTCGTAGGTGGTGTTCGGGTCGAGGGTGTCGAGCAGGTAGATGCGACTGCCGGTGGAGGCGCCGGGTCCCGAACTAAAGTAATAACTCCCGTTCGCATCGGTCACGGCGGTGGCGATCAAAGTTCCGCCTTGATACAGTTCCACGGTCACGCCTGCGAGCGGTAACTCGCCCGGGTCTTGAATCCCGTCTCCGTCCGATTCCATCCACAGACGATTCCCGATCTCGATGGGAGCCATGTAGCAGAATCCTTCCACGTCGCCGATGCCGGCGGCTTTGCCAAAGAGGCTGGCATTGTCGGTGCGCGGGAATAACTCAAAGGCGCGCGTGCGCATGCCGGTCAGGTTGCTGAACCATGCCACCCCGCCCGAGCGAATATCGAATGGATCGTATACAGAAACGGCGATCTCGTCGGTGCCCGGCATAAGCACCAAGCCGCCCAATGTCACCTCGTTGTGGGTGCCGGAGTTGAGCGCGCCGGACACGGCGTACATATCCTGCCAGTAATATTCGCCGCCACCCGGTCCTTGCGCGGGCGCGCTCCCTGCCCCGCCGGTGGTGATGCCTCCGCAGGTGGCGTTATTCTCCAACACAAAAGTTCCCGCTACATTGCACACCCGCAAGATATCGCCCGCCGAGGTGCCTTCAAAGGTGGAGCCGGCGTTGATGGTCACCGAAGTGATCGTGTACCCGGTCGTAAAATCGTAAAAGTTGAACGATGTGGTTGCCGCGGAGGTGGAGTAGTTGACCTCGCCGGTCTGGTGACCCATGCGATCCATCAAACCTATGAGCATATCGCCATCTGTATCGAATTCGATATCGGACAGGATCGGCTGGGGATAGATCAATTGATTTCCGTAGGAAAGCCCGGGCGCGCAAGGCGCTTCGCAGAGGGTGGTGAACACGTTCGACCAGGGGCGCCATTCTGCCGGGTAACCGGGCGCGTCCGCGCTGACCACGCCGCGCGGATAATTCAAGGCGAATTCATACACCAGCGTCCACGCGCCCGGCGCGGATTCGCTGGTGCGAATAATATACGCGCGCAAGTCGTTGACGCTCTGAGTGCTCTCAGCCGAACACACCACGCCCACATACACATTGCCTTGATACACTTCCACCGCCCACGGGCGCGTGTCGCTTGCCGCGCAGGCTGTCGCGCCGGGGGGAAGAGTGATGGCGGTTGCCGTGTTATAGGTTGCCGGCGCAACGGCGGGAATGCCAATATCGAGAGAGTAAAGTGAACGGTCTGTAAGGTTGATCAACCACAAGGTATCGTCGGACGCGCCGATATCCATATCGCCGATCGCTTGTTTGCCCACAGCATCCCACGCGTTTGGATCGTTGTTGGGGGTGGCTGAAACAGCCGGCAAGCCGCGCGCGGTGTCATCCAGCGCGCCATCATCCACGCCGGCGAAGGTGTCGATATCGACAAACGTGGAAACCGATGTGGAGGCGCCCGTTACCGGGTTTACGACAATGGCGTAAATTCCGCCGCCGCCCAATGAGCCAAACCCCGAATGTCTCTTTGCCAGCGCGGCGGCAAATACTGTGTTGGTCGAGCGTTGATACGCCAAGCCCCAGGTCGCTCCGATTTGCGCGTTGGTTGCCAAGATCTGTTCAACCGTGTTATTCGCGCGCCCATAGGCAGAATTGGGTATCGAAACCATGGCGTCGGTGGCGCCAGATGAACCGCCGCCTAATGGATCGCCATTGACATAACAAGGCATCACCAGGAACGGGTTGTTCTGGCAGTATTCATCCGGTTTGGATAACCCCAAATCTACACCGGCAGAGGGACTGGTGACGAACTGGACCGTTGTTCCCGAGTCCCTGCCGAATGCGCCGGGGCGAAGCGCGGCAGGAATCCCCGTGAATTCGATGCGGACTTGCGTCCCGTTGGGGATGGCGAGCGTGTATCCCCCGGAGGCATTCGTCACCGCGCTTGCCACAACGGCGCCGGTCGCGTCATACGCCGTGACGGTAATGCCGGCAACGGCGGTATCCCCCGCGCCGCGGACTCCATTATCGTTGTAATCGGTAAAAACGTTTCCGCTCACGGTGTTCGGGTTGGCGCTTGTGATAACCAGTTGGGCGCGGTTGTAGAAGCCCGTTTGCCCCGCGCTCGTATCGCAGATACGCAACACCCAGGTTCCCGCAGAATTTTGCCCTTTGAACGCGCTCAATAATTCATAGGGTCGCGCGGATGTTCCGGGAGGGGCGGTCTGTCGATCGTAATAAGGAAAGCCGACGCTGTCATTGCTGTTATCGTAGATCGAGCCAACCGCCGTGTCGTCCAGCATGATGTCGTAGTTATCGTAATCGTCCGGGCTGGCGATGGTCGGCGCGCCCAAGCCGCCACCGGAGATCAAGACGACCGTTGTCCCCGCCGGCGAAGTGAGTGTGACGCGCACGTCACTGCGGCGGGTATGATTAAGATTCACGCCAACGTTAATATCTGAGATTACGACATTCGCGGCAACGGCGATATTCCGCGTCAGCGGAGCGCCGCAACTGAGATCAGTAATTGGAGCAAAGACCGGCCCATCATTGACTGTGGTGGTTAATGCGCGCGCAACAGACACCCCCATCGGGTTAAAAAGGAAGACAAAAGACAAAACGAAACAAAGTATTCGAATAACCAACCCATGGGGTGCGGTTCTCATAACACGCCTCACAGCCGGGCGCGCCCGGCGACGGAAGTGCAAGAATATTAACACAAAATGGCTGGCGCGCGCCAGCCATTTTGTTAAAGTATCAGATTACCGATCGGCGGCGGTCACATCCACCAACACGGCTTTGACCATGACCCAGTGTTTGTAGGCGCCTGTTTTGATATCGTACTGGTCGCAGGTGAGCAAGGTCAGCATGGGCTCATCGGCATGCTCGAGAACGCCAACCGAGTGCGGCTGGACAACCTCTTTGGAGATCACCTGATAGGTATAGAGATAGCCGGAGTTATAGACGTACACGTACGCGCCTTTAACCACATACTTCAAACGATAGAAGACGCCGGGTTTGCCGTCTGCCCCAACCACGTGACCACTGATGACGCTGTTGCCGCTCCAAGTGGGATAGGCGGTCTCTTCCAGCCACCCAGCCTGATTCTGCAACCACGAGGCGTCCCACATCCCGTCTTTGAAATCCATACCCACGATCGGCGCGGACATCTTGATGGACGGAATCTTAATGGTCAGGTTGGACGAGTCGTAGGTGGGCTTCGTGGCAACATCCAGCGGGGTGACGGTATCCGGGGCAAAGCCGAAACCGCCGGAGACGAGGATGAAGGGACCCGTGCCGCTCTTTGCGGTCGTATTACCGCCCCCGCCCCCGCCACCTCCGCCGTTGCCGACGGGGTTCAACACGAGGTTATCGCTATCGCCGTAGATCGTGTTGATCGGGTTCGGACTGGCAGGGTCGTAGAAACGTTCGGTGGCAAATCCATTGGGCGGGTTGGAGAATGAATCCGGCGTTTCCTGCGGACCAAGCTCGCTGGTCCATTGAACGTTGGCTACATTGGTGATGGTCGTGCCCGGTGTCAGAGTCGCGCTGCCGGTTACCTGGAAGCGGATGATCAACCGGTCTGTGGTGGGCAGGCGAGTGAAAGCGCTCCATTCGCCGATGATCGTATTCGTTGGCGCATCATACGCGCAGTTCACGAGCGCGGCATCCTGGTCGCCGTCAGTGCATATGATCGAACCGGCGACATAATCCAACCCGGCCGGTATCGGGTCTGTCACCAACACATCGAACGCGTCGGCGAGACTGTTGGCAGTGTGAGATATGGTCAGCGTAAAGTCTACCGGTGTACCTGCCGCCACAAAGTTCGTGCTCGATGATTTCACGATCTGCAAGTCTGGCTCGATCAGAGTCACCTGGCGCGACACCGGTCCAAGCGTGCCGTTGCTGGAGGTGAACACCGCGCTATTGTTGAGAACCGTTTGATTATTGAGCGTGCCGCGATTGGATGGAATGTCGAGAACGATGGCGCGGTAGGTGATGGTCAGGGTGGCGTCGGCTTGACCGGAGTTGACGATATTGCCCAGCGAGAAAACAACCTGGCGATCTATATCTTCCGGCAAACCTGTGCCCGTATCGTTAGTCGTCACGTTATTGGCGCAGATCGTTGAAAAATCACCCGGCGCGACACTGGTTGTCAATGTAGCCGCCGAGGCGGTTACGCTGACGCAGTCAAACAGGGCAAGCCCGCGATCCATCGTGTCGGTGACGACAGCGTTGTCGTACGCGCCGGCCACAGACGGCGGGATTGTCACCACCACCTGATATGTTACCAGTTCGCCGATGGTGAGAGTCGACGGATTAACCGTTTTCAGAATTCCGTTGTTTGCCTGCACAAACCCAAAGTCAACGGTGGGATTGCGCGTGGTTCCATTGTTTTGGGTAACTGTATTGTTGTTCAACGCGCCCGCGTTGCCCGGTGTAAGCGTGACAATCGCGCTTGAGACAACCCCGGCGCCGGTGCCGATGCCGTTATCGTTATTGTCGCGGTTGATGTTGGGGTTGGCGTTGTCGGTAGAGTCGAATGTGTCGATCGTGCTGGTATACCCGGCAGGTCCCGTCACACGGACAATATAGTCGCCTTGCGGCAAACCGCTGAACAGGTAGTTTCCATTGACATCAGTTAACACGCCGCCCGGCGCGTCGTCTGCCGTGCCGAGGATGCCATCGGGACCAACATTGATTTCCGTCACACCGTCCGCGGCGAATAGTTGCACGCGCGCGCCTTGCAGAGGTACATCGCCCGCATCGAACGTGCCATTGTTATTTACATCTTCAAAGACCAGGTTACCCAGTTCGAGGCGATAGAAACCAAAGTCCACGGTCATGTTGGCGCGTTGGTCGATGTTGCCTTGACCGGTGGGTGAAAGGTCGAGTTCGTTGGCTGGCTCGGAAAGACCGGGTCCCAAGGCGACGACGCTACTGACTACGGCGCCCGCAAACGTCCCTGCGGTTTGAAGCGTGCCGTTGTCATCATCGTCGGTATCGTTATCGGCTGGCGCGGCAACAGTCTCGCTCGTTGTGCCGTTATTATTGATCGTTGTGGCGCTGCTCCAGTAGCCCACCAACGCGCTGCCCGCTCCGCCCGGTGAGAAGTTGTCGGCAGGGATGACGACCGAGTAATCGCCGGCGGGGAGTCCGTCGAAACGATAATAGCCGTTGGCGTCGGTGGTGGTTGTGGCAACAAGCGTATAGTTGCCAAGCGCGTCGACAGAGTACAACTCGACGATCACGCCCGCCACGCCCACTTCCACGCCGTTGTCTCGCGCACTGTCGTTATCGGTGTCGAACCAGACGCGGTTGCCGATGCTGTAAGATGGCACGAAACCAAAATCGACGGTCATGTTGGCGCGCGAATCGGGAGCGCCCTGCCCGGCGAAGGGACCGCCGGTGGGAATATCCGGTTCATTGGTCGGTTCGGCGGGGCCGGGAGGACCGAGCACAATGTTGTTACTGCGGATGCCATTGAGCACATCGGGTACCGTCCCGATACCGTTGTCGGTCTGATCGACGTCCACATTGGGATTGGTTTCATCCGGTGTGCTGCTTGCCAGGCTGAACAACGGGTTGCCCGAGTTGAAGTTCGCGGCGGGAATTTCAACTACATAACCGCCCGCGCGCAAATTATCGAAACGATAATATCCGTCGGCGTCTGTGGTCACTGTTGCGAGGATGGGTCCATCGGGGATGTTGTCGCCGTTATCGTCGCGATAGAGATTCACCACGACGTTCGCGATTCCAACCTCCGCCCCATCCTGGATACCATTGTCAGCGCCACCGCCGCCTGTGCCATCGTCCAACCACACGCGGTTGCCGAGGCTGTAGGTGCCGGTGAATCCGAAATCGTAAGTGTGATTATTGTCGCCGGGCGCGCCGGTCGTCACAGTCACCACGGCATTTGTGCCGACTGGCGTTCCATCTGAATCGCGCTGGTCTTCTGTGTTTCCGTTCGCGTCGTTGGTGGTGAGAGTCAAGCCGCTCAACGCCGGCTGTCCCAACGGAATGCGCACTTCATATTGCGAATTCGGCAACAAGCCGGTGGTCAGCGAACTGAAAATATAATTTCCATTCGCATCGGTCGTAGTTGTTGCAACCAGGTTGCCGTTTTGGTCATACAGCTCAACCGTCACGCCTGCCAGCGGAGTTTCTCCCGCATCTTGAATGCCGTCGTTATCCGCATCCAGCCAGACGCGGTTGCCGATCTCGATGGGAGCGGCAAAGCAGAAGCCTTCGATATCGCCCAAACCTGCGGCTTTACCGAAGGTAGTCGCCCCGCCGCCCGCGTCGATGCCAAACACTTCGTATGCGCGCGAACGGTCACCGGTCAGGTTGTTGAACCAGGCAATACCGCCCGCCCGCAATTCAAATGGATCAAAGACCGATACCGCGATCTCGTTCGTGCCGGGGATCATCAACAAACCGCCCAATGTGGTTTCATGATGGATGCCGCCGTTCAGATCGGTGCTGGGGGGATGCATTTCCTGCCAGTAGTATTCGCCTCCGCCCGGACCTTGCGCCGGGGCGCTACCGGCTCCGCCCGTGGTAACACTTCCGCATGTGGCGTTGTTTTCGAGGATGAAGCCACCGCCGCCGTTACTGCACAAGCGGATCGTATCCCCGGCAGATACGCCTTCATAGGTCGTCACCGGGTTGGTCGCCGGGATGTTGACTACAGCCGGCGCGTAGGTATCTTTGTTATACAAAGTCACTGTGCCCCATGGGTCTGCTGTGGCAAAGTTGGCATTACCCGTTTGATGCCCGAGACGGTCCATGAAGCCGAGGATCAAATCGCCATTGACGTCGAACTCGATATCCGAAAGCACCGGTTGCGGGTAAATGATTTGCTTCCCAAACGCCAGGTCGGCTACGGAGGCGCACGGCGCGGCGCACAATGACGTCATGGTTGGGATCCAGGGGCGCCACTCCGCCGGGAAGCCGGTTACAGGATTGCCGACAAAGGCCGGGTTGGTTACAAACCCGCGCGGGTAATTCAGGGGAATATCGATAACAAGTGAAAACGCGCCGGGCGCGGCTTCGCTCATGCTCAAAACATATGCCCGCAAATTATTCACGTTTTGCGTACTCTCGGCGGAACAGACCACGCCAACATAGACGTTGCCGCGTGAAATTTCCACCGCCCACGGACGAATGTCACCGGCAGGGCAGGCTGTCGCTCCCGCCGGCAAAGTAATGGGGTATGCAGTCAGATCGGCGACTGTGGGAGTGACAGGCGGATTGCCAACGTTGATAGCGTATAAAGTTTGGTTGGCAAGATTCATCACCCAGAGGGTAGTGTCGTTCGAGCCCATGTCCATATCGCCGATGGAAACTTTGCCAACCGCGTCCCAGGCGTTGGGATCTGTATTCGGCAATGATGAGGTGGGACCCAAGCCGCGCGCGGCATTCGACCCTAACGACCCAGCCCCGGTGGGAATGCCCAAAGTGGCTAGATCAACAAACAATGTCGGAGCGGAACCGGCGCCTGTGTTCGGATTCAAAACGAGAGAGTAAATCGCTCCCGCGCCGTTCGGTCCCAAACCCATGTGACGTTTTGCCAACGCCCCGGCGAAGACCGTCCCCGTTGCGCGCTGGAAAGCCAAGCCCCACGTGGCGCCGATTTGAGATCCGGTGGCAAGCGTATTCTCGATGGTGTTGTCTTCGCGCCCATACGCATCGTAGGGGATGGAGATCAAAACATTTGCCGATCCAGCAGTGCCGCCGCCGAGAGGGTCTCCATTGATATAGCAAGGCGAAACGAGCCAGGGGTTATTCTGGCAATACTCATCCGGCTTTGCCAAGCCCATATCCACTGCCGCGGCGGGGCTGGTGACAAACTGAACGGTCGTTCCCGAATCGACGCCGAACGCGCCGGGGCGCAGGTTGGACGGGATGTTGGTAAATTCAATGCGTAACTGCGTGCCGTCCGCGATCCCCGCAAAAGAATAATTGCCATTTGCGTCCGTAGTGGTGGTAGCGACAACTGCGCCTGCCGCGTTATACGCTGTGATGGTTACGCCCGGCACGCCCACATCGCCCTGCTCACGCACGCCGTTATCGTTGTAATCTGTAAACACTACGCCAGAGACGGTATTCGGATCTGCGCTCACGATGGTGAGTTGCGCGCGGTTGTAGGTTCCAACATCGCCGTTCCGGGTATCGCAAAGTGAGAGAGTCCAGTTTCCAACCGCGTTTTCGCCTTTGAAGTTGACGAGCGCTTCAAACGGGCGCGCATTGCGATCGTAGAAAGGCGCAGCCACATCGTCGTTATCGTTGTCGTACAACGAATTGATGCTTGAATCATCGAGCAACACATCGTAATTATCGTAATCATCCGGGCTGGCGACCACAGGATTGCCCAACCCCGCGCCGGAAATCAAAACAACTGTGGTGCCGGCTGGCGAAGTTAGGGTGGCTCGCGCATCGCTTCGACGCGGGTGGGAAATATTCAAGCCGATGTTGACATCCCCAATAATGATCGGCGTCGGCGAGCCGACGGTGATCGTCCGATTCGTGCAATTCGGCGCTGGGGGCGCGTCGGGAATCAACACCGCGGCGACGGGAATATCATCTATAGTTGTAGTAAGCGCCAGGGCGGGTTTAACGCCTGTCCCAAGCGCGCCCAAAACTAAAACTAATATGACCAGCAATGTCAGGATTTTGGAGAACGAGCGAGCAATAGGATAGTTCATCTTCTCTCACCTTACAAATTACTTACAGAATCGGATTTTTGTATTATATCTTACCTATTTGAGAAATGGCGACGAATTTCCCAACTGAGCGAAAAGTTCGCGCCTCCAGCCCAAGCGGCACTCTGCCGATGGTCGGAGCAAGATCAATGAAAAGCGCCGCCAGCAAATCGTTGCAGTGGAATCCAAAGATCATATTTCGAAGTGAACAACAACAGAGTAATCACCGGCTGAACCATCAACTCTACAGCTTGCATCGGAGCATTGAACGCGAACTGCGTATAAAAAAGCCCGTTTGCAAGGGAGATGTTTCGGTGCCAGCCAAAACTTTCCCCAAGCAGGTACAATCTGTTCGCTCGTCAAGACGAAACTTTACCATAAAAGATACAACACACCTCTTACAGTAGTGATTTGAGAGGGGTGATAAAATCACCCAATGCTCCCAGATTTCAGAGTCAGACAGCGCGACTACCTCCTCGAACTCTCGCGCGCGCTTACGCAAGAACTCGACCTCGAAAAACTCCTCGCGCGGATTTTGCTGATCGCCGTTGAAATGCTCGCGGGACAGGCTGGCATCATCGCGCTCAAAGAACGGGATGGCTGGCGCGTCGCCGCCGCCCATGGGATTGCCCCGGCTTTCCTCAGCTACCTCACCCCCCTGCTGGCTGACGAAGACATGCGCGAGTTGGATGTGATGGAACTCAACCGCATGTTGAAAGAGTTGACGTACACCGCCAGCATGGGACTGCTCAACGGCACCGCGCTCGCGCTTGTTGCCCACAGACAGGTGATCGGTGTCATCTTTATTTTCCGAAATTATGAAGGTGGATTCACTCCGAACGACCGCGTCATCCTACAATCCTTTGCAGACCAAGCCGCGATTGCCGTGTACAACGCGCAACTGTACGGACAGGTCTCGTACGAAAAGCAACGACTCGACGCGCTGCTCGACTCCGCCGCGGATGGGATCATCATCCTCAACGCGGACCTGACCATCGAGCGCGTCAACGACGCCTTTGAGCGAATCTACGGGAAGACTCACGCCGAACTTGTGAACATTCCTCACAATGATGTGATCCGTTGGGATGGCGATCCGCAAGGATCGACACTGGATGAAGCGATGACAAACGGCTGGCCCCTCACACCAAATGCAACGTTGTACGTGGAGGGTGATCTTGAACGCGACCTACCACCAACATTGCCAGTCGGGGTCACGTACGCCCCATTACTTTCGTCAGATGGGAAACTTCGCAACATCATTGTCAGCGTGCGCGACATTACACACTTCAGAACAGCGGATGAACTCAAAGCAACGTTTATCTCGATAGTGAGTCACGAACTACGGACGCCTGTCGCGTTGATAAAGGGATACGCGTCCACGCTTCGGCGCGACGATGCAAAATGGGACAAGCGCACGATCAGCGACTCGCTGGCGGTGATCGAAGAGGAGGCAGACCGCCTGAGCAAGATGGTTGATGATCTGCTCGACGCGTCTCGCTTGCAGGCGGGCGGGTTGAGTCTGAATCGAGCAGATGTTTCGCTCCCCGCGTTGGCAAAACGAATCGCCGAGAAATTTTCGACGCAATCGAAGAATCACACTATCGTCACCGACTTCCCTGAGAATTTCCCCATCGTGCTGGCGGATGAAACACGCATCGAGCAAGTCATTGCTAATCTTGTATCCAATTCTTTGAAGTATGCGCCGAAAGGCGAGATCAAGATCAGCGGCACGGTGTACCCCGAACAAGTTGTGATCTGCGTATCCGATGAAGGCGCGGGGATCGATGCAAAAGATTTGCCACACATCTTCGACCGATTCTATCGCTCGACGAAAGCGGTCAAGCAGACAAAGGGCGCGGGGCTGGGACTGTATCTCGCGCGCGCGATCGTCGAGGCGCACGGCGGGAGGATTTGGGCAGATCCCAAGCCCGATGCAGGGGCGCGGATTTGTTTTTCGTTAGTCAGGTAATTCTTTTTCATCTACAACTTGTTTTCCTAATGACACTTTGCAATTTAATAACTTACTTACGCAGTTAACTCCGTAACGCGAGATTTATCTCGCATATTAGGCTGTTCTCGCGCAAGAGCGACATAAATGTCGCATTACGAAAACCAAATCGATTTCATCAGTTAATAATTCATCTTACGCAGTCACAACTCCGAAGGAGTGAAATGATTATAGAGGGCGCATAAAATCGGACGCCAACCCCGAAGGGGTGTCATGGGTTTTCTATGAAGGCATATCATCCCTTCGGGATTTGATGGTGAATGGTTCATTTTCTACAATTCTGCCATCCCTTCGGGATTGAACGCGCACTACGCAAAGGTTATTTACTGGGAGAGGGGAACCGTCAGGGTGGTAAAATTTGAACGAAAGCCGACTCAAGCCGACCCTGAGAAGGACGCGGGGTTACATCCAGAAAAGGAAAATTAATCATGGCGAACACAATCCCTCTTCGAAGCAAGATCAATAAAAAATTTACGTGGAATGCCGAGAGCGTTTTTAAATCCGCGAAGGAATGGGAGGCGGAGGTTGCCGCGATTTTGGCGGACTTGCCGAACGTGAAAAAGTTCGAGGGCAGGCTCGGCGAAAGCGCGGACGTGTTGCTCGAGGGGATGCGCGCGGTGGAGGCGCTGGCGAACCGCACGTATAAAATTTTTATGTATGCGGGGTTTTCGTATTCGGTGGATACGACGAATCAAAAATCTGCGGCGTTGTTTGGCAAGGCGCAAGGCGTGGGGGGACAAGTCTTTGGCGGGCTTTCTTTTGTTAATCCCGAATTGATCGCGATGGGAAAAGCCAAACTCGACGAGTGGATGAAGGGCAACGAAAAACTTGCGGTGTATCGGCACAGTTTTGAAGATTTGTTCCGACAACAGGCGCATGTGCGTTCGGGCGAAGTGGAAGAATTGCTCGGCATGGTCGGCGACCCGTTCAGCGGCGCGCAAAATAGTTCGAGCATGTTGGTGAATGCCGATTTCAAATTCGCGCCCGCGAAAGACAAGAAGGGCAGGAAGTTCGAGGTGACGCAGGGGAGTCTTGCCTTATTGGAACATCCAGATCGCAAAGTGCGGCAGAGCGCGTTCGAGAGTTACATGGACAAACATCTCGAATTCAGAAACACGCTCGCGGCGAACCTCAACACTTCGATCAAGAACAATATCTTCAACATGCGCGCGCGGAAGTTCGACACGTCTCTGCAAGCCTCGCTGTTCGGACTCAACATCCCCGAATCGGTTTTTCATAACCTGATCAACACGTTCAAAAAGAAATTGCCTGTGTGGCATCGCTACTTTGAATTGCGCCGCAAGGCGTTAGGTCTGCGCGACGTGACGTATTACGATATGTGGGCGCCGATCGTCAAAAGCAAGCCGAAAGTTCCGTACACCAAAGCGGTCGATCTCATTTCTGAAAGTCTCGCGCCGCTCGGCAAAGAATATGTGGATGTGTTGCGGCAGGGTTGTCTCAAAGACCGCTGGGTGGATATTTACCCGAACAAAGGCAAACAGAACGGCGCGTTCTCATGGGGCATCGCGCCCGACACGCATCCCTTCATTATGATGTCGTACACCGATGAAGTGGGAAGCATGAGCACGCTCGCCCACGAACTCGGTCACTCGATGCACTCGTACCTCACGGGTCAAAACCAACCGCGCGTGTACAACAATTACTCGCTGTTCGTAGCGGAGGTCGCGTCGAATTTCAATCAGGCGATGATGCGCGGTCACTTGCTCAAGACGGTGAAAGATAAAAACTTGTTGATCGCGTTGATCGAAGAAGCGGTGGGACACAACTTCTTCCGCTACTTCTTCCAGATGCCGACTCTGGCGCGCTTCGAGTTAGAGACTCATCAACGCGTCGAACGCGGCGAAGCGCTGACCGCCGACTCGATGCAGGAACTGATGGCGGATCTCTTCGCGGAGGGATTCGGTCCCAAAGTGAAAGTGGATCGCCCGCGCGTCGGCATGATCTGGTCTACATTCGCGCATCTTTTCTCGGACTACTATGTCTACTCGTACGCGACGGGCATTTCTGGCGCCCACGCCCTCGCGGGACGAATCCTGCGCGGTGAGCCGAACGCGGCGCAAGATTATCTCGGCTTCTTGAAATCAGGTTCATCACTGTATCCGCTGGATGTGTTGAAAAAAGCAGGCGTTGATCTCGCATCGCCCAAGCCAGTGGAGGAGACGTTTGCTGTGATGGAGAGTTATATTGATCGGCTTGAGGAGTTGGTTGGGTAGTTAGATAGTTTTGTAGTTGGGTAGTTTTATAGTTAGATAGTTCGCTGGTTGAGTAGTCCCGCGCGCGCTGAGCGGAGCGGTAGCGAAGACGAAGCATCGCGGGACGTATCAAAACCAGCAGTAACTTGAAAATAAAACGCTTGAATCGAACTCGGTGGTTTCGATACGTTCCTCGCTGTCACTCGGAACTACTCAACCACCGACTATAATAAAAATCGTAAATCTAAAATCGGAAATCGGAAAATCGTAGAATGCCTCAAACACAAATCGCATGTCCTAATTGCCGCCAGATGATCGCGGCGAACGTTGAACAACTCTTTGATGTGACGCAAGACCCGCAAGCCAAACAGCGACTGCTGGGCGGCGTTTCAAATATGGCGCGTTGTCCGCATTGCGGGTTTCAGGGACGACTCGCCACGCCGATCGTCTATCACGACAACGACAAAGAATTGCTCCTCACCTTCTTCCCGCCTGAGTTGAACGTGCCGCTGAACGAGCAGGAGAAGATCATCGGTCCGCTCATCAAGAAGATCACGGATAGTCTGCCCGCCGAAAAGCGGAAAGGGTATCTGCTCAATCCCTCCCCCAACTTGACGTACGAGTCAATGATCAAAGTGATTCTCGGCAAGGATGGCGTCACGCCTGAGATGCTCAAGGCGCAACAAGATCGCGTGCAGATCGTCGAGCGACTCATCCAAGCCAGTTCGGCGGATGTGCGGAGCGAGATCATCAAACAAAACAGCGCGTTGTTCGATGAGCAATTCTTCGCGCTGTTCAGCCGTCTCGCGCAGGGAGCAATGCAAAGCGGACAGGACACCATCGGCAAACAACTCGCGGATGTGCAACGTCAACTGCTCGACGAGACCGAGTTCGGGCGCGGGTTGCGCGAGTCGGTTGGGGAACTGGAGACAGCCCAAAAGTCCCTGCAAGAGGCGGGGCAAAGTCTCACGCGCGAAAAACTGCTGGACTTCGTCTTAGAGTCCCCGAATGACGCGCGTCTGCGCGGCTACGTCACCTTGGCGCGGCAGGGAATGGATTATCAATTCTTCCAACTGCTCACCGAAAAAATCGACAAGGCGAGCGGCGATGAAAAGGCGCGACTCGAATCGATCCGCGAGAAGTTGCTTCAATACACGGATGAGATGGATAAGCAGATCGAAGCGCGTTACAAACAGGCGCAAGAGTTTGTCGAGTCGCTTCTTGCGCAGGAGGATATTGTCAAAGCCGTGCGCGATAATCTCGACGGCTTCACACAAGATTCAGTTGACTTGGTGAATCAAATGTTGCGGCAGGCGTCTGAGAAAAACGATTACACGCGCATGGGCAAACTGCAAAAGATGGTGGAAGTGCTACGCGAAGTTTCGACTCCGCCCGAAGTGGCGCTCGTTGAACAATTGCTCGACGCGCCCGATGAGGCGGCTGTCGAAAACATGTTGGAAGCGAACAAGGCGATGGTCAATGACCAGTTCATGCAAGCATTGATCGGACTGGTCGGGCAAGTGGATCAAGCCGCAGAACAAGGCAATCCCGAAGCGAAGGCGCTGGGCGAGAAAATTAACGCGATCTACAAGACCGCGTTGAAGTTTTCGATGAAACAGAATATGTGACAGAAGACCTCACAGGTCTTGCAGACCTGTGAGGTCTTTATTTTTTAATCGTGAGCAACTTTCCACACGCGTTCAAACTCCATCAAAAATTGCTGGGCTATCGCTTCGTTATAAATGATAAGCAGGTTTTCGTCGTTGCGCGTTTCGGCGCTTTGCGAAAAGTTGTAGGAGCCAATCACCACAATGGACTCATCAATGATGAATACTTTGTGGTGCATCTGCCCTTCGATGCCGTCAATGCGGACATCCATCCCCGCTTGCTTGAACGGATCGAACTCCGTTCCCTGATTCGATGAGATTTGCTCTTCATCCATCACGCCTTTCACGGTGAGTCCATCCTCCGCTTTTTCGCGGACGATGTCGCCGAGGTCATTCGATGTGAACGAAAAGGCAAGGAAGTAGATGCTTTCCTCCGCGCCGCTCAACACAGCCGCCACTTGACTCTGCACGCCGTCGTCGGGGGAGAAAAAAGTGTCCACGCGCGTCGAATCAATCGTCAGTGTGGGATGAGGCGTTTCGGGAGTTGTGTTTTCGCCGAAGCGGTTATCCAGAAACATTTCATCAAATTCTTTTGTGTAGTTCTCCGCCATCTTCGTGGAGAGGATGCGCATCAAACTATTGTCGTCGTCGTACGCGCCCGAGTCGGTGAAGTTCATCGAGCCAAGCCACACTTCGGACTTGTCGATCACCATGAACTTGTCGTGCATCAAGCCATCTTGTTTATCGCCGATGATCGGGATGCCCGCTTCGAGCAACTTTTCCACATCGGACGAATCCATGTTCGTGGACTCCATCACCATGCGGATCGTCACGCCGCGATCGTGCGCGTTCAACAACGCATTGCGGACGCTGTTCAACGTGAGGCTGTACGCGGCAACGTCAACGCTCAGCCGCGCCGCGTCAATCGCCGCGACGAGCGGCACATCCACGCCGCCCGTGCCTTGCGACGAGAACGGGTCAACGGGATCGGTGAAATATAACTCGAACCACGAGCCTTTCACGCCGTAGCCTGTTTGCAAGTCAATGGGCGTGAGTTCGGTTGAGGGAGTCGATGTTTCGGTGATCTCGATGTTGGGAGTTGATGTAGATGATCCGCAAGAAGAGATCAACAAGCATATGACACAAAGCAAACTACGAATCTTTTGCATGCTCATCCCCAGCCATTTGCACGGCATTTTTCAGGAATTGGTCGTAATGCATTTGACGCAGTAAAAGAAAGCGCACGAGAGGACGCCGCAGAAAGCGCGGGAGCGGTAGATACATCACCATCGCATCGTGGACACGCGTCCCGCCGTCGGGCAGCGCTTCCAGCCGAATTGTCTCAGACATCTTTTTCTGTCCATTCTCAAACGAATCAATGGTGGAGTATTCGAATGGACGCCAATCGAGAGTCACTTCGGTGCTGGTGTTTTTTCCATGCGCGCAATGATTGCTTGCGCCTCTGCCCGCGCGCCCGCGCGGTCTATCGCCGACACTCCATTTGACATGACCCTGCATCCATAAGTTGCGCTTGAGCGGGTCTTGCATCCATTCCCACGTCACGGCGGGAGGCGTGGGGAAGTCAATGCGTACGATCACGTCCGCATCTTTTTCGTCAATCAAGATGCGGCGCGTTTCTGTGAGTTCTTTGTATCGCTGATGCAAGTCAATGTTGTAGGTTTTCACATCGCCTAAATGTTCGTACTCTTCCATCTGCACATGCGTGTTCTCAAGATTCAAATTCAAATGGTCGAGGCATCGTTCAGTGATCAGCATGTACGCCCGCCAACCCGTAGATTCAGTGACATGATTCTTCAACAACCGATGCGTGAGATTGACATCCGTGCCAACCATCTCGCGGATGTCTCGCACTTGTTGGATCACATAATCGCCGTGATGCGCGATGAATTTCAGGTCGAGCGTTGGGATGTTGCGGCACGCATTGCACGTACAGGTCGTTGCGCGCTTCATTGAAACTTGCTTGTCCCGAAACGTCACATATGTTGATTCCATCAACTCAAGGATCGTCTCGCCGCGCGTGATCCTTGATTCGGGGATGTACGCGAACACGGCGTCACCTTCCAACTTGTGCAACGTCAAAACCGTTTCGATCTTTTCGCAGATTGTCTCGAGCAGGTCAGAAAGTATTTCGTGCGAATGTTCCAACTCCGTTCCCGCGAGGAACGATGTGTATCCCGAAATATCGGCGATGACCAAATATCCGTGTTGGGTCACTACGCTCATAAGCATGATTATAATCCCGACCCCGACCCCCACCGCCGCTGAAGCGGCACCTCCCCCAAATTCCGCTTGCGAATTATGAATAATCATTCAAACTTTTTCTGCGGAATTTGGGGGAGGCTGGGAGGGGGTCGTTTATAATCTCCGCTCGTGACAACTTCCAACGCAAACAAACAGATCGCGCGCGCCGCGGGGACGGTGATGTTCGCGATCCTCTTCGGTCAACTCGCGGGACTCGCTCGCGGCATCCTCGTCGCGGACACATTCGGCGCCTCGCCCGAACTCGACGCGTTCTTCGCCGCGAACCGCGTCAGCGAGACTCTCTTCCTCCTCGTCGCGGGCGGCGCGCTTGGCTCGGCATTCATTCCGACGTTTACTGGACTGCTCGCCAAAGAGGATACGGATTCGGCATGGCGACTCGCCTCCGCGCTTGCGAACACGGTCACTCTCACCCTCAGCCTGCTCGCGGCATTAATAGCCTTGTTCGCCCCTCAAGTTGTCCGCTTCGCCCTCGCCCCTGGACTCTCTACTGACCCTCAACTTTTTTCGCTCACGGTATCACTTCTTCGCATTCAATTGATTTCAGCCGTCCTATTCGGCTTGGGTGGATTAATCGTCGGCATCCTCAACGCGCATCAAATCTTTCTCATCCCCGCGCTCACTCCCGCCATGTACCAACTCGGCATCATCTTCGGCGCAATCTTCCTCGCGCCCTCAATGGGAATTTATGGACTTGCTTGGGGAGTCGTCATCGGCGCGGTTTTATATCTCGTCGTACAAATTCCATCCATATGGAAACTCCTCACTGAACGCCAATTACTGATCACTGATTACTGGTCCCTTGGTCTTACTAACTCTCATGTTCGCAATGTCCTCCTCCTCATGCTCCCCCGCCTCCTCGGCGTCGCCGTCGTTCAACTCAACTTTTGGGTCAACACGAATCTCGCCTCTACAATGGAAGCAGGCAGTGTCGCCAGCCTCACATACGCATTCTCATTGATGCTCATGGCGCAAGCCGCGATTGCTCAATCGGTTGCGATTGCCGCCATGCCAACTTTTTCTGCACAGCACGCGCTCGGCAAAATAGACGAGATGCGCGCCTCGCTTGCCGCATCGCTTCGCGGAATCTTGTTGATGGCTGTCCCCGCCAGTGTGGGACTCATCCTCTTGCGCGGGCCGTTGATCTCATTCCTTTATCAACGCGGCGAATTCGATTCGCGCGATGTTCAACTCGTAGCGTGGGCATTGCTCTGGTTCGCGGCGGGACTCGTCGGTCACTCCATTATGGAGGTGTTGACGCGCGCCTTCTATGCACAGCAAGACACAAAGACCCCCGTCATCATCGGCACGATCGCGATGGGACTCAATGTGGTGTTCAGTATCTTATTTTCAAAATATTTCGCGTCAATTGGATGGTTTCCGCTTGGCGGACTTGCGCTCGCAAATTCACTCGCCACCGCGCTTGAGGCAATCGCGTTGTTCATCTTCATGCGAAAACGGTTGAATGGAATTGAAGGCAAGGCAATCGCAAACAGCGCGTGGAGAGTCGCGCTGGCGGCGCTGGGGATGGGAATCGGCTTAGAGGTGTGGACCCAGTCCACCCTAGGTCAGACGCGTTGGCTTGTCGCGTTGGGAGGGGTCGCGCTTGGGGGAGTCATTTATGTGGCGGGGGTAACGATTCTCAAAGTCCCAGAAATCCAAATTGTAATTAGGGCTGTAATGAGGACGCTTTCGCGGCTTCGTCGGACTGCGCCCTCCTCGCAATGACATTTCATTTCCAGATCATCCACTGACTCGTCGCGACGATGATGCCCAATAAAATTCCGCCCGCCACTTCGAGCGGCGTGTGACCGATCACTTCGCGCAAATCTTTTTCGCTGAAGATGTGCCCCTTCAACAATTCATCGAACAACACGTTGATGCGTTGCGCGTGGATGCCCGCCTGCTGGCGCACGCCCGCCGCGTCGTACGTGACGATCATCGTGATGGCAACGCCCAACGCGAACAATGGATTCGCAAAGCCGTGATACAAACCGATTGCGAGAGTCGTGGCGGTCATCAACGATGAATGCGAACTCGGCATCCCGCCTGTCGTGAGCATCAACGACCAGTTCCATTTGCGCGTGCGAAAAAAATCGAGCGGCAATTTGATGATCTGCGCGAGTATCCATGCGATGAGACCCGCGATCAGCGCTTTGTTTTGCAAAATATCCAACACACTCATTCAGACTCTTCCTCGAACGCGGACACATCGTCGCCCGCGACTTGCTTCACTTTGAGTTGCGCCGCCTCGAGCAAGACGCCACATCGCGCCGCCAGAGCCTGCCCGCGCTCAAAAAGTTTGATCGCCTCATCGAGTTGACTCTGCTCCCCTTCCAGCGTTTCGACGATCCCTTCAAGTTCAGCCAGCGCTTCTTCGTAGGTTAATTCTTCCACAGGTCTTTCTGATTTCTTGGTTGATGCTTTTGGCATAGTTATTCCTTTTCCGCGCTGAGCGGAGGGACGGCGCTTCTCCGTCCCGCAGACGAAGCGCAATTTGATTCAAATATTTGTTTGCCTGATAGCGCCCTTCGTCTACGAGACTTCGACTTACACTCAGTCTCTCCGCTCAGGGCGAGTGTTTGACTTCAAACTCTCCATCACTGACTCTAACTTTCATTTCATCACTCGCCTGCGCAACGCGGGATACAACACTGCCATCGTCTTTTCGCGTCACCACGGCATATCCGCGCGCCAACACCGCCAGCGGACTCAACGCTTCGAGTCGTTTGCGAGTCCCTTCGAGGTGTTTGCTTTCCAAAATTATACGATTGAACGCGGACGAAGACGCGCGGCGAGATAATTCATCCACGCGCTGGGATTCTGATTGGATGAGGCGCGAGGGAGAAAGATAGCGGAGTTGGGAGGCAAGTGAGTTTAGAGAGAATTGTTTTGAGGAGAGGGTTGTTAGTGTGTGGGTGAGAATTAGAGAATTGAGATTGGAGATTGTGGCGGCTAGGTCTTGGATCGTGATCTGGGTTGCGAGTTCCGCGGCGGCGGTGGGAGTTGGGGCGCGGAGGTCGGCGGCGAAATCGCAGAGGGTGAAGTCCGTTTCGTGACCGACGCCCGAAATGATCGGCACACTCGACGCGGCTACCGCGCGGACGACGCGTTCGTCGTTGAATGCCCAGAGATCTTCAATGGAGCCGCCGCCGCGGGCGAGGATAATTACATCGGAGGATTGGAGAATTGGAGAATTGATGGCTTTGACGAGGGCGGGAGGAGCTTCGTTTCCCTGCACGGGTGAGGGGGCGAGGACGACTTCAACGAGCGGCAAACGTCTACGCAGTGTGTTGAGCATATCGCGCAATGCCGCGCCTGTTGCGGAGGTGACGATCCCAATCTTGCGCGGCAGTTCAGGGATGGAACGTTTGCGTTCAGGGTCGAACAATCCCTCGGCTTCGAGTTGCGCTTTGAGGCGCATGAACTCTTGGTATAGCGCGCCCTCCCCCACAGGGCGGATCTGATCCGCGTAGAGTTGATATTGCCCTTGCGGTTCGTAGATGCCGATCTTGCCATGGACTTCCACTTCCATGCCGTCGCGCATCGCAAGGTTGAGTCGCGCCGCGCTGGTCTTCCACATCACACACTTCAACGAAGCGTTGGCATCCTTGAGAGTGAAGTACACATGTCCCGACGCGGGACGCGAGAGATTCGAGATCTCTCCCTGCACCCACACATCTTGAAGAATCTCGTTCTCCTCCAACAATTTGCGGATATGGAATGTCAGTTTGGAAACAGTGAATGTTTGCGGCGTTTGAGCGGGGAAAAGGGACGGTTGCATTGGTGGGAGGATAATCGAAAAAGGATGAATTAGGAAGGATGAAGGATGAAAAACTCAGGGTTGTTAGATTTTTTAGCCTATAATGGCTATAGCTCAAATCCAAAGAGGTAGAAATGGGTAAGTTTTTTGAAAAGTTTTTCATGGCTCTTCGAAATATTCTTTTAGCAATTCGCGAATTCATAGATTCGCTTATTGGAGATAATCAAGAAACGCCTTCCCAAACACTGGAACGGGAAGAAAAACGCGATGTAGCAAGACCAGTAGAGTTGGGCATCTCAAGCCACGACCAGCCAGCATATAAGAAAAAACAATATGTAATTACATATCGAGAAAAAGTCTTGCTGGAATCTCTGCGGCAGGCAGTTGAGGATAAATACACCATACTTATGAAGGTGCGAATGGGAGATTTCATCACCCTTAGAAACGAACCTGAGAATCGTAAATTTCACGAGAATCAAATTATGTGCAAACACGTTGACTTTTTACTTTGTAGCAGAAACAACATTGAGCCAATACTTGTTATAGAACTTGATGACAGTAGTCACAAAATATACTATAACGCGGAACGTGATAGGTTTAAAGATGAAACATTTAGGGCGATTGGGCTACCATTTATTCGAATGAAAGTACAAGAAAAGTACGACCCAACCGAGTTAAGAAAACAGATACAGGAAAGGATTTCTTTCATTTCCCAATGAATCACCTCTGGTCACCGTGGCGTATGGAATACATCGAAAATCACGACAAAGCAGAAGGCTGTGTGTTTTGCATTGCGCAAGCGATGGAAGACAGCGCGGAGAACCTCATCGCGTATCGCGGCGAGCGGGCGTTTGTGATCCTCAACCGCTATCCCTACACGAGCGGACATTTGATGGTCATCCCCTTCGTCCATAAGCCAAATCTCGAAGAGTTGGATTCAGCGACCCGCGCCGAAATGATCGAGTTGACTTCGCGCTGTACGACCGCGTTGAAAAACATCTACCACCCGCAGGGATTCAACGTCGGCGTGAACATCGGCGAAGCGGCGGGCGCGGGCGTGAAGGAACACGTCCACATCCACATCGTGCCGCGCTGGAAGGGCGACACGAACTTCATGTCAACAGTGGGGGAAACGCGGGTGCTGCCTGAGGAACTTGAATCAACGTATGAGCGCGTGAAGAATGAGTTTGAGAAATTGTAACAGTAGGGGCGACCCGTCTGGGCTTCCCGCGCGTCATACACAGCATCGTACAAACACTAACAATCGTCACGTTTGGCATTGGCGGGTCGCCCCTGCTTCAGGTGACTGTCACTTACGAAGTGACAGTCACCTGCATTGGCTCATAGTATTTTTTCTCCTCCTCGTCAGTTGCGCACCCACCACCGCAACACAACCCGCGCCAACGAACACCCTCGAGCCAACCTCTCCCCCGCCGCCGACACAAACCATCGAACCTCCGCAACTCATCAATCCGCTCACGGGCTTGCACGTGCAAGACCCGTCACTGCTCGAACTTCCCGCGCTACTCGTATCGATCTCGCATTTCCCCGTCACCGCGCGGCCGCAGGCGGGCTTGTCGTTTTCGCCGCTCGTGTTCGAGATCTACATCACCGAAGGCGCGACGCGGTTCCTCACAACTTTTTATGGCGAATTCCCCGCGCCCGAATCGCCCGTCACTGGCGGATGCGATACGCGCCGCGAAATTTTCACGCAGACAAATTTCATCCTCGGCAACCGCGCATGGCTCGATGCGAATCAAAACAACATGCAAGACGCGTGGGAACGCGGCGTCGGCGGCGTGTGCGTCAACCTCTACGACGCGAATCTCAACCTGCTCCAACAAACGACGACCGACAGCAACGGCTATTATGGATTCAACGTGAGCGCGGGCACATATCACATCGCGGTTGCGAATCCCCCGCAGTTGGAGTTCGCGCAGAAACATGTCGGGGATGAGAGTCGGGATTCCGATGTGGATCCAGCCTCGGGGTGGAGCGACGCGGTGAACGTCGAATCCACGCTTCTTTCTCTGGACGTCGGCTTGATTCAGTCCAGCGACATTCTCCCATCTTCGACGACTCTCCCCGAACCCAAGATCGGACCGATCCGCTCGGGGCGACTCGTGTACGCAGACATCGCGGCGATGTTTACCAACTCATGCCTGATCTACGCGCTCGCCTCGCCCGAAGTGTTGACGGAACTTCCGCAGTGCGTGCTGGTGACGCATGATATTCAGGGCGGCGGATATATGTATGGAATTGACAACCTGCCCGCCGTTGCGCGAAATTACAAAGAGCCAAAGATTACCATTGATTACACGAGCAACACATTTTCAGAGGAGCCGCCCGCGGGAGGAATGATTGCCGATGAACTGCATGTATTCATCGCTTATTTGAATCAATCGGGCTGGGAATACGACGCGCTCTCGCAAAGTTACTGGCGATCGGTGGATGATGCAAGTTCAGACACAGCGGGCATCCTGCATCCCGAAGTGGATCGTTTGACGAATCGCCAACTGCAATTCGAGAACGTGGTCGTTCTGTTTGCGAAACACGATGTTGTTTCCCCCACCAATTTGGATATTCATCTCGAGGCAAACCTAACGGGCGACGCGATTCTATTCCGCGATGGATTGCGATACGACATCCGCTGGAGCACCGAACTCAGCGAAGAGGAAATTCAAACGGGCGTTCGCAAGCCGATTCGGTTTTTGTATGCGGGTGAGGATAAATTATTCCCGCTCAAATTTGGTCAAACATGGGTGATCGTCGTCACGCCTGAGACAACGGTGACGGAAGAATTCTCTAGCGAATGGTTGTTGCGATTCGCGCAACCTGAAGGGGCGAAATAACAAAGCAGGACTGACGCAGTTGGCGGGCAGTTGTACTGCCGCCGCCGCAGTGCAACTACGGCGCAACAGGTTCACCTGCGTAAGTTCTAAAAGTAGAAAATTGATTACCTGACGCGTTCAAAATCGAGACGCAGATGAACGCTGAACACGCAGATTGTTCTTTCCGAATCAGCGTCAATCAACGTTTAACTGCATCCCCAAAACCATTGCGCAAGGTCGTCAGGAAGAAAGTATATTCGATCTCGTGCAAAAGTTTCGAACCATTGAAGAGAGATCGCAAAGACGCCTGCTTCGCGCTTCTATTTAATGAACGCGCCGAGATGGTTGCCGACTTCTCTTTCATTACCGGGGATATTATCGTTCATCAACTTGTTCGCCGCGCGCGGTTTTCCGTCCGCGCCTTTGACGATCATCGCCGATGAGCCGCCGCCATCCAGCGCGACGCCCGTGTAGACGCTATGCGCCAGCAACAGGTCAGCCAATTCAGGGAAGGTGGCGCCTTCGCTGAATTCACGCCCATCCACCACCACGATCACGAGGTAACGGCCATTCTGACTGACGCCGATCGCCGTGCGCGGATCCATGCTGTTGGATTCAAGCGATGCAACCTTTTTACCTTTCGTCACCAAATAGCGGTCGCCGGTGATCGCATTGAATGCGCCGCCTGTTAATTTGTCGAATGTAACCACATTCTTCTGACTAATGTACATGATCGGGCGGCCCGGCGCTTTTGTGGAATATTGCTTGCCGCGTGAAGCCGCCATGCCCACAAGTTTGGCCGGCTCGCCGCCGCCCGCGCAATACGTTGCGGGAGGATAAGCGGCGGGGTCGAGCGTGTAAAAACCGTCCGCGTTGATGGCGATGTGCAACTTGTTCTTCTCAAGGAACTTCGAGGTGGTTTGAGTGCATAAGAACGGCTCGGTGGCTCGAAGCGGCGGCGTGACAAGGAACTCGAACGTCGCCCCTTTCAGGTCGAGCACCAGCGTGTGAGAGACCAGGCGTCGCGGAGTGGAGCGCGTCTTGCGATAATACAACACGCCTTTGAACAACTTCTGCATCGCTGTGGCGGGCGTTTTCCCCACGTTGTTCAGGAACTGTCCGGAAGCCCAACCGGTAAACCCATCCACTTTTTCGATCTTATGCCAGCCGCTGGTTGAAATCTCCAGCGATTTCACAGTTTCGCCCTTCGTCAGATAGCCGATTACTTTAAATGACGACGAGGGTCCCTCGCGAACATTGAGCGTGGTCGCGGTCACTTGATACCAGTCATACTTTTCTTCTGAAACAGGCGGAGGCGCGGTAGTCGCTTCCAGATAATCTTTCGACGCCCAACCGGTAAACCCATCGTACGACCGCTTGACCTGATACCACTTGCCGTCGTCCGAGGTGTCGAGCCGTTGCACAACTTCATTGCGATATACCAGACCCAGTGAGCGGTATTCCGTGCCTGGTCCTTCGCGCATGTTCAATGCCGAAGCGGTGACCTTGAACCACTCCTCGTCCCCCGGCGGAGGCGGCGGAGGTGGAGGAGCGGATGTCACGATCAGATATTGACGCGAAGCCCAGCCCACGAGTCCATCCGACTCGCGCCGAATCTTCGCCCACGCCCCATCGGCGGAAATGGCGAGTCCTTCCACCACTTCATCCTGTTTCAATAACCCGATAACGCCAAACGTGGTACCGGGACCGGAACGCACGTTGAGGGCTGAGGCGGTAACCTTGTACCACACCGGACCCGGAGGCGGAGGAGGAGGCGTTCCGAGTTTGAATCGCGTGTTGAAGGCGGCAAGATCGCCGTTGAAATAGTTCAAGTCGATGCGCGAACTTTCCACGCCATATAAATCTCCGTCGCCGCTGTCGGTGAATTGCCAGAACGTCCAGCCGTTGGCATCCCAGGGTTTTGGCACAAGCGGCGTGGTCACGCCATAGTTCGCAACCCACAGGGGATATTGCTTGAAATAGGCTAGGTTGGCGGCGTCGGTGGTTGCGTTGGGCGCGTTCCGCACCCAATAATAATACGCGGTGTAAATTCCGATCTCATGGTTGCCAACGCGCGATTTGATCCGTTCTAAAAATGTTTTCCAGTGTTTCCAGCCGGTGTATGCGCCGCCGTAGGCTTCTTCAAAATCGGCAAATAAGGGCAGTTCGCCGAGGTCGCCATCGAACGTGGAATACCACAGGTCTGCCTGGTCAGTCGGGTTGGCGCGGCTGTCGTAAAACCAATAGGAGCCGCGCGGCAAGCCCGCGCCTTTGGCGCCGGTCCAGTTGGTTCTGAAATCGGAATCGACCCACACATTCTGCCCGGAGCGAATGATGACATACCCCGCTGTTTGCTTCATCTTTACAAAATTGATTCCCTGCGGGGTGGTTTCGGCGTCCTGATAGAAACTGACATCTGGTCCAATGAGATTTGCCATGTATGACTCCTCAGTCGATAGTGCACAGACATTTTACCAGCGAAGAGGCGCGATTCAAAACCCTTTATAATCGTTATATGGATATTCCCGAGCGCGTCATACCCACCCGCGAGCTACGCAAACAAAACGGCGAACGCGGCGCGCGAAAATTTATCGCGTACAAGGGCGTCGTGTACGATGTGACCGATTGCCCGAAATGGCGGCTCGATCTGCATGAAAACTTGCACTTCCCCGGGCAAGACCTCACCAGCGAACTCCCCGACGCGCCTCACGAGGAGGATGTGTTTATCCGTCCATGCGTGAAAGCGGTCGGCAGGTTGGAAAGTTAGACGGACTATGCGGGATTCCAGTTCCATGGGCACGATTGTGCCGAATCGCCTCTGGAGCGCGCCGGTTATTTTGTTAATTTCCATCGTCGCGCGATGGGTTCTCGTCCTACGCGGCGGGCAATATTATTTTTCAGATGAAGGACGATACGAAACATCGCGGGCATTTGTCGATTTATTGCTTGCCGGGGATTCGTCTTCGGCATTCGCGCAATTGTTCACCGCTCCCGAGCACCTCGGGTTCAAACTTATCGGAATCATCCCCGCGTTTCTCGAACGACTGACGTTCGAAAGCCTCGTCTTGCCGGCGTTGTTCTTCAGCCTATTCTCCGTTTTGAATCTTTTTCTGATCTACAAAATCTCACAACAGGCAGGCGCAACCCAACAAGAATCGCTATTCGCGCTCTTTTTCGCCGCGTCCAGTATGTCGCTGTTGTATTTCTCACGGCATCTTCTTCCGTACGACAGCGCCATGACCTTTGGCTTGCTCGCTATGTTCATCGCGCTGACGGAAAAGCCTTCGCGAAAAGCATCCTTGCTTTGCGGCGCATTGGCATTTCTCTGCTTCATCACCTACAACGGATACTGGGCATTGACGGGAGTTGGGATGTTCATCCATGTTTTTCGAAGCAACCGCAAACCCAGTAACCTGATCCGCAAGGCATCATTAACCGCGGTTGGATTCGCTCTTCCTGCAATCCTGCTCTTCCTGCTTGCCTCGCTCGCGGAGACCAACCTGCTCGCCGAATATCGCGTCTTTTCAACCACTGTCAGCCAGGGGAGTTTCGAAGAAGGCTGGAGCCTTCCTTTTGAATATTTCTGGCATGCCGAGCATTGGCTGTTCATCCTCCTGTTTCTGCTTTCAGGCTTTGCCATTTATTCATCCAGACAGATGGGACTCTGGGTTGTCGCCATCATTTTTATGTATCTGTGTTTACTGATCCCTTCCGTGTTTTTGCATTCGTTCGTTGTGTACGGCAGGCTGGCGCGGCAGATGATGCCATTCTTAATTCTTCTCGCCGCTGGCGGGCTAGTACAGCTGAAAAAGGGTTTTTCCTTCGGCGATAAACTCGTCAAGGGAATCTTGGTTGCCCTCGTGATACAAGCCGCGTGGAATTATCAGAAACCCTTCTCTCTAACGTATCCGCGAGACTTTGCCGAGACAGCGCAGGCAATGTATCCCGATTTCCAATTCTCGGAAAAACGACTGATCTTCGGCGCACCTACGCTCTGCCAAAACAACGGTTACATTGCCGAATACATCAAGCGATTTGAGGTTCCGCCAAAACCAGATCCCGCCATTGAGGGTGAAATGTTGTTAACAGCCAAACACCCCGATAACTTTTTGCCGTATCAATACGAAGGCTACACGCCGCAAGAACGGGCAACTCTGCGCGACATGCAAATCGAAATGCGACTCTACCGGGCGGCGGAGTCTTTTATGAACGATGCCAATCCGGTCTGGAAGTCCATGAGGAGTTGCGTTGTGAGAGAAGAATAGCTGGCTATGCCAACGCCCCCGCGTACCCATCCGCGCGCGGATCGCTTCCGCCGCACAGGACGCCTGATTCTGCGTCGCGGAGAATGACCTGTCCCCTGCCGAACAAGGCGCGCTCGTAGCCAGTGACCGAATACACGGGGTGTCCCATTTTTTGCAAACCAGCGAATGTCCCTTCTGGAATCCCCTCTTCGATAGCAACGCGCCCGCCTGATTCGTCCACGTCAATGCAAAAGCGCGGACGATCCAGCGCGGACTGGGGATTCAGTCCATCATCCACCAACGCGGATAACACTTGCACGTGTCCTTGCGGTTGCATGAATCCGCCCATGACGCCGTAGGAAGCGTAGAGAGTCTCGGACTCGTTTTCACCCTCATCCCCAGCCCTTCTCCCTGAGGGAGAAGGGAGTCTTGTGACCATCGCAGGGATAATTGTGTGATACGGTCGCTTGCGCGGGGCGAGGGCGTTGGGGTGATTTGGGTCGAGGCTGAAGTTGTGTCCGCGATTTTGAAGCGTGAAGCCCCAGCCTTTTGGGACGATGCCTGTGCCGAATCCCATGTAGTTGCTGTTGATGAACGAGCAGGCGTTGCCGAATTTATCCACGACGCTGAGGTAGACGGTGTCGGAGGAGGAGACGGGAACGCCGCGTTCGATATTGCGTATCGCGGACTGCGTGTTGATTAGTTTGCGGCGTTCGTTGGCGTATTCTTTAGATAATAATTCTTTGATGGGGATATTTGAAAACTTCGGGTCTGTCACATACCAACTCGCATCGGCAAAGGCGAGACGCATCGCTTCGATCATCAGGTGCATCTTTTCAACGGAGAGAGATTCAAGTGAAGCGAGATCAAATCCTTCGAGGATGTTCAAGGCGATCAACGCGGTGATACCCTGTCCATTGGGCGGACATTCATAGACGCGATAGCCGCGATAATCCACCGAGATCGGTTCTTCCCACGTGGAGGTGTGCGACGCGAGATCGTCCATTGTCATGCACCCGCCCGCATCTTTCAACACAGCGACGATGGCTTCGGCAATCTCGCCTTGATAAAACGCTGACGTCCCTTCGCGCGCGATGGTTTCAAATGTTTTCGCCAAACCAGGATTGCGGAAAATTTCCCCCGCGTTGGGTCCGCGTCCGTCAATGGTTAACTCTTGTCCGTTTGGCGCGGAGGCGAGTTGACGTTGTACGCCGCGTCCCCAAAAATAGGATGTGATCGGCGCGACGGGAAAGCCTTCGCTGGCGAGTCGAATCGCGGGCGCGAGAATCTCAGACATCGAGAGCGAGCCGTGTTTGTGAATCAGATCGAACCAGCCCGCGCACGCGCCGGGGACAGTCACCGTGTATGGATGGAACGGGGGAATCGAAGATTCGAATCCGCTGGTCTTTAGCCGATCAAGCGTAAGGGCGGAGGGAGCGCGTCCCGATCCGTTGAGGGCGGTGACTCGTTTCGTATCCGCAGAAAAATAGAGGGCGAACATGTCGCCGCCAATCCCAGTGGAGGTTGGTTCGGTCACGTTGAGCGCCGCACCCGCCGCCACAGCCGCATCTGCCGCGTTGCCTCCCTTCGCAAGGATTTCCAAACCAGCGGCGGTGGCGAGAGGTTGCGAGGTTGCGACGATGCCATTGCGACCATAGACCGAAGATCTTTGTGAATGAAAAGTGAAGTTTTGCATTTTTTGCCTCGATATGGGATGGTTGATTGTAGCAAATTCCCTTGTGTTTTATCTTGACAATTCCCGCTTTCTGCATAAAATCATCCATATACCATCCATGTGGATGGCAAGGAGATGTTATGGCAGAGACCGAAAAAATCACCATCAACATGAGCGCCGTGGATTTGGGGAAGATAGACCTCATGGTTCAGGAGGGCTTGTATTCCAACCGGACGGACTTTATCCGCACGGCGATCCGCTCGCAATTGGAGAAACACAATTTTGAAATTCAGCAGTCCATCACGCGGAACTCGTATGTGATTGGCGTCCTCACGTATGATCGAGGCGATCTGGAGCAGAAAAAAGCCAAAGGCGAGAAAGTCATCATCAAAGTATTAGGGCTTCTTCATTTGGCGAGCGACATTTCGCCCAATCTGGCGCGGGAGGTCATTGAATCAATTCAGGTGCGCGGAATGTTTCAGGCATCCGATAAGGTGAAAACCGCGTTGGCAGACAGGATCAAATAGGAGATCATTTCATGGAGAACAACGGGTCAAGATCCATCCCGCAAAACTGGGCGCCGCGCTTCTTCACCATTTGGACCGGGCAGGCGTTCTCATTGTTTGGTTCGGCTTTGGTTCAATTCGCGCTCGTGTGGTGGCTGACGAAAGAGACTGGCTCCGCCACCGTGCTGGCGACCGCCACGTTGGTGGCGCTGTTGCCTCAGATCGTTTTTGGCCCGTTCATCGGCGCGTTGGTTGACCGTTGGAACCGCCGCTTGATCATGATCGTAGCAGACGGGAGCATCGCGCTTTCAACCGCGTTCCTGTTTTATCTGTTCGCTACTGGGCAAGTTCAAGTTTGGCACATCTACGTGATCATGTTCATCCGTTCGTTTGGCACGGCATTTCATTCGCCCGCCATGACCGCTTCTACCTCGCTGATGGTTCCCGATAAATATCTCGCGCAATTATCCGGCGCGAATCAATTGCTTCAAGGTCTGGTCGGCATTGCCGCGCCTCCGCTTGGCGCGTTGTTGATCGAGGCGTTCTCGACGCAAAATGTTTTGCTCATTGATATTGCGACCGCCGCCCTTGCGATCCTGCCTTTGTTATTTATCCCTGTGCCGCAACCTGCCCGCGACGCGATTCAAAAACCGTCCACGTATTGGGAAGATTTGAGGGAAGGTTTTCATTACGTTGTGCGCTGGCGCGGATTGCTCGGCTTGACCATTCTTGCGATGATCTTGAATTTTATGATCACTCCAAGTTCCGCGCTCCTGCCTCTCGTGGTTACGAAAGTTTTCAACGGCGGCGCGCAAGAACTCGGTTGGAGCGAAGCATTGTTCGGCGTCGGCATGATCGCGGGCGGCATCTTGCTCGGCATCTGGGGTGGATTCAAACGCCGCATCATCACCTCGTTCAGCGGCATCATCGGCATCGGCGTCGGATGCGTCCTGATCGGGTTCGTGCCAGCAGACAAATTCTATCTTCTGCTCACCGCCAACTTCATCATCGGGTTCACGCAAGTCTTTGCCAACGGACCGCTGATGGCGATCCTTCAATCCACGGTGGCGCCCGATAAACAAGGGCGAGTCTTTTCGCTCCTCGGCGCGGGCGCGACCGCCATGATGCCGCTCAGCCTGCTGGTCTCGGGTCCCATCGCCGATCTCCTTGGGATCCGCTTCTGGTTCATCTTCGGCGGCGCGGTCTGTGTTCTGATGACGGTCATCGGGTTCTTCATCCCCGCGATCATGAACATCGAGAACGACCGCGAAGCCGTGTTGACTCCTGTGGCTGAATAAAATTCCATTGGACAAAACCCCCCGTTGCTGACGCAGTTGAACTGCGTCAGC